>CAYWGA010000018.1:0-38474 GCA_964457905.1 uncultured bacterium
CGATTCCCGCCGGCTGGACGGCGACATACTATCTCGATGCCAACGGTAACGGCATTCTCGACAACCCCGAGCTCACCCCGATCGCTAATGTCGGTCCGGTAGCTGCGGGCGGCGAGGTCAATGTTATCGCGCGTGTCGACGTTCCCGCAGGTACAGTACCTGGCGTGAACCCGACAACCTTCAGGGCGACTTCGGCCCTTAATGCAGGCGTATTCGACGAGATCGCAAACACGGTCACCGTGCTCGGCGCGGCTACCGTGACGATCGTACCAGACAGGAACGGTACCGGTACGGCTAACGGAACGGTCCGTTACCAGCACACCATTACCAATACGGGTAACGTCGATGATACCTGGATGCTCAGTGCGCTGAGCTCCAACGTCTGGAGCTACGCCTTCTTCGATCTGGCCAACAACCCGATCGCCTCGGTCACCCTCGTTGCGGGCGCCAGCCAGGACGTTATCGTCCAGCTGTCGATCCCCGGCGGCGTGGCTGTCGGTACGATCGAGACCGGCACGATCACAGTGACAGGCAACGGCACAGGCGCCACCGATTCGGCTATCGACGTTACGACGATCGTTGCCGGAAACCTCGTTCTTGCCAAGTTTGTCAGCCCGGTAGGCAATCAGCTTCCAGGAACGGAACTGACCTACCGCACCGACTACTCGAACGTAGGTACGGCGGACCTGACCAACATCGTCATCTATGACGCGATTCCCGCCTGGACCCAGTTCAGGATGGCCTCGGCGACAAACGGTACGCTGGCGGCCGGGATCACGGCTATGACGGTCGAGTACTCAAGCGACGGCGGCGGCAGCTGGGCATACGTGCCTGTTGACGGTGCCGGCGGAGCGCCCGCGGGCTTTGACGCTCTCGTGACCAACGTACGGTGGACCCTCACCGGTACGCTGGCCGGCGGCGACAGCACAGTCGACGGTGTCTCCCTGATCGTAAGGATCATCGCGGAGTAGCCATATGCAGAAAACAGGCGGGAGGGGCCGCAAGGCCCCTCTCACCTTACAGTTAAATGACGTATTCAGAGGCAGGTCCCCACGTTGGGGCTGCCTCTGAATCAGTAAAAGGGGAAAAAGAAAGATGCCGGAAGGCAAAAACACAGCAACTGCAATAAACAAAGAGAGTTATGAAGTAAGACACATACTGGAAAGTTAACGCGCGAGGCGGCGCCGTGACGAGACCGAATCACATCACTCATTTTTCCACCGGGTCCACCGGCAGGGGGATTCTCCTGTCCGCGCTGGTCCTTGCCGCCTTTTTTGCCTTTTCCGCACCCGCATTCGCACAGATCCCCCCGGCCGGCACGGTCATATCGAGCCGGTCGTCCGCATCGTACATCGACAACGGAAATCAGCTCACGATCCTTTCGAACGAGATAGCGTTCAGCGTCATGCCGATGTTCGGGCCCCTTCTGACCCCGGACGGCACGGTGGCGGTCCCCGCCTCGACGCAGACCGCGTTCAGTGGCGAGACGGTCTACTACCCCTACACTCTGACCAATACGGGCAATGGTGACGATACATTCAGTCTTACGCCGGTGCTGACGGCGCCGTCTGATTTCGTTCCGGCTGCAACGGCGGTCTATCTCGACGGGAACGGCGACGGGGATGTCGATCCCGGTGAACCCGAGATCACGGAAGCCGGCCCGCTCGCTTTCGGCGAGACGGTCCAGCTCGTGATGTCGGCCACCCTTCCTTCCGGCCTGGCAGGCGGGGAAATGGCACACCTTGACCTCGAGGCGAGGTCACTCAGCGACACCTCACTGGTCGACCGGGACAATGTTGTTCGGATCACGGCGCGCAACGAGGCGAGGGTCGACTTGACTCTCGAATCGGACGTCTCGTCCGTCATGCCCGGCGGGCTCGTGACATACACTACGCGTTTCGTCAATACCGGTGAACGGACAGCGACCGATATCACGATCACCGACCTCGTCGACACACTCGGCTTCATCGATGGGACCCAGTACCTGGCAGGAAGCGCTGTCGCTTCCATCGCAGGCCTGATCGAATATTACGATGGAGAGACCTCGGCATGGATCGATGTCGCCCCGCCGGAGCACAGGGTCAAGGGCGCCCGCCTGCGCCTCGACACCCTCGTCCCCGGAGAGGCGGGATCCTTCTCGCTGACCGTCCGCGTCGATGACGATCATGCCCGCGCTGATATCCTGAACACGGCTTCGGCCGGGTTCACGGGAGGCGACGGCCTGCCGTACCAGCTCCTCTCCAACGAAGTCGCGGTCCTTGTCGGATCGATCAGCGAGGTCTGGATGGGCCCGCTCGGGGATCCGCTTGCAGCTGCGGGATCGAATGACGACAGGGTCGTGCTCTCGCTTGGAAGCACCGATTCGGTCCTCGTCTTCCGGCATGAGATCTACAATGCCGGAAACTTCGCCGACACGTTCAGCATCGTGCTTGTCGATTCGACGCTTATTCCGTCTGACTGGCTGGTCGAGCTGCTCGGTCCCGGTGATGTGGTCCTGCCGACCCTTTCCGCATGGAGTTCCGCACTCGGCCCGATCGAGATCGGGGGGAGCAGAGAGGTGGCCGTGAGGATCTCGGCGAGCCCGGAGAGACTGCGCAGCTTCAGCGGGCGCGAACTTGTCTTCGATGTCGAGGCGAGATCACTCGTTGATGACGCGGCGAGAGATGCCGTTCAGAACATCCTCGTCAAGGCCGACACTCCGCTTCTCTCGGTCGAGCAGTCGATCCGTGAGCCGAACGCGATGATCGGCGACGTCGTCAGCTTCATCGTGACCATCGAGAACATGACCGAGGAGACGATGATCGACAGCGTCAGGCTCGTCGAGAACCTGCCCTCGGGCCTGAAGTTCTCGAAAGGGTATGAGCAGCCCGTCATCGAGGGCAACAGGCTGACCTTCGATATCGGCTCTCTTGCGCCGGGGGCGAAGCGGGACATCGTCGTAAGAGCTACCGTCACGTCGGGGCAGGAGAAGGACGATCTCGTATCATACGCATACGTCTACGGCACGACCCAGTACGGCGAAGTGGCTCAGGACGGGCCAGCCCGCGCGTCGGTCCGGCTCTACGAGGGTGAGTTCACCAGGCGTGGGATCGTTCTGGGAAGCGTCTTCATCGACCTTGACGGAGACGGTATGCGCGATGAGGGCGAGAGGGGTGTTCCCGGGGCGTCGGTATTCTACGAGAAGGGCACCTATGCAGTAACAGATTCGAGCGGGCTCTGGTCGATACCGGGCGTCGAGGAGGGAAGGCACGTCTTCCGTGTCGATCCCAAGTCGCTGCCCGATTCGCTTTCGCCGGGCTCTGCGGGACATTTCGGAATGGGTATCGCGGGCCAGTATCTGATAGACCTGGCCCCGTCGGGCAACCGCCGCGTGGATTTCCCCCTCCAGGTGATTTCGGTCGCCGTGGACGGGGATGCTTTCGCCGCCATCGAAAGCGACACGGCGGCGGTTACCCGACAGGGCTCCGCCGGTACCGAGACCGCTGCGACATCAACAACACCGAAGAGCAACGGCGCGAGTGATGACGCGGTGTCCGGGCCGGCGGGGCTTGTGAGCCAGGCCGATACGGTGGATACCTACGATGCCCTTAATCTTCCCGGAACCCTCTTCGCTGCGGGAAGCTCCATCATGGAGGAGATCCCGCTGCGCGAGGTCGCTTCCCTCAGTCTCTGGGTCCGCGAGCACCCGGGCTGGAAGATCGAGATCTCGGGACATTCTGACAGCACGCCTATCAGGACGGCAGACTATCCCTCGAACTTCGAGCTCTCTCTCTCCAGGGCGCGAAGCGTCTATCAGCTCCTTCGGATGAACGGTATCCCGGAAGGCGTGATGGATTACACCGGATACGGAGAACGGTTCCCGATCGCGAGCAACGATACAGCGGAAGGAAGGGCGAAGAACAGGAGAGTCGAGATCCGCGCCGTGCCGCCTGAGGGTTACGTCGGTGTCGATCCCGATATCCCAGCGGCTATCGCGATGCCCGACACGACCGCTCCGAAGGAATTTCAGCTGGCCGATGACGCCGGTATCTGCGCCGAGATCGTAAAGCCCGCCGAGGGAACGATATTCACGGAGAGAGACGGGATCGATATCGAGGTAGTCGCGCCTCTCGTTTCGACAGTCGAGCTCTACGTAAACAACATCCCCGTCGGCAGGGAGAAGATCGGACAGAAGCGGGTCGATATTGATGAAGGTACGCTCGGATATATTTTCTACGGCGTTAAGATCGCCCCGGGGCTGAACAATATCCTCGTCGTCTGCCGCTCGCACGGTGAGAAGAATGTCTGCGTCCGCCATGTCTATCTCGCAGGCAAGCCCTCCTCGGTCGTAGCCGAGCACAGGGACGTCGAGGTCCCGGCCGACGGCAAGTCGAGGCCCGGGCTGGTATTCCTCGTCAGCGATGAGCACGGCCTCCCGGCGAGGGACGGGTTGTTCCTCACCGTTTCGGGACCGGGAGACATGATCGATGATCTCGACACCAACCCTCAGCTCTCAGGAGTACAGGTCGCCACTAAAGACGGCCGCGTCATGCTCGACCTGCCGCCCTCCGGATATTCACGCAGGGAGAAGGTAGCGGTCACTCTCGA
The DNA here is from genome assembly GCA_964457905.1 of uncultured bacterium. Lineage (GTDB taxonomy): Bacteria > Krumholzibacteriota > Krumholzibacteriia > Krumholzibacteriales > Krumholzibacteriaceae > JAUWCL01. The sequence goes on from CAYWGA010000018.1 coordinate 4,588, forward strand.
GGAGCTCACAGCCGAGAGCCGCCTCGAGTATGTCTCGCCGATGAGGGACTGGTTCCTCTTCGGATTCGGAGAAGGAGAGATCGGTTACAGCAGCCTTACGGGGACCGGTTCGACACACAGGACATACGACCGGTATCCTGAAGGTCTATACGCCGAGGGCAAGATCGCGTTCTACGGACAGGGCGAGGTCAGCACCGGCCACCTGTTGACGATGGCCATTGATACAAGACCGATCGTCGAGGACAAGCTCCTCGACCGGATCGAACCGGAAAAATATTACCCGATATACGGAGACGCCAGCGAACTGCGATTCAACTCATACTCGAAGTACGGTACCTACGCCAGGCTCGAGCACCGGTCATACTCGGCGATGATCGGGGATTACAAGACCGAGTTCGGGACGATGGAGTTTACGAGATACGACAGGACCTTCTCGGGGTTCAGGGGACAGGGGCACCGCGGCCGATTCGACGTCGCCGGATTCATGTCATACAGTGACCAGATCACTGTGCAGGATGAGCTGCGCGCTAACGGCACGAGCGGTTTCTACTTCCTCACCCATTATCCGCTCCTCGAGAACAGTGAGAAGATAAGGGTAGAGGTCCGCGACAGGTTCCAGTCAGAGAAGATCGTCCGCGTCGACTACTACAGTATCAACAAGGATTACGATATCAACTACCTGGACGGCTCCATCCTCTTCAAGAAGCCGATCCTCGCCTTCGACGAGAATTTCAATCCGAGGCACATCGTCGTCACGTACGAGTGCCGGTCGTCTGACGACAACAATGTCATCGCCGGTATCCGGCCGAGTGTCGAACTGGCCGACTCACTTTTGATGAGCGCCACCGCGGTAATCCAGGATGAAGGCGAGCATAACTACTCGCTCGTGGGCGTCGACCTTGCCGGGCATCTCTACAAGGACCTCTTCATAGAGACTGAGTACGCGCACAGCGAAAAATTCATCGTCGGAAGCGGAGACGCCTTCAGGTTCAAACTGATGGGCCGCCACGACCGGATGCTTCGATGGAACGCGTACTACCGCGATATAGACGAAAGTTTCTTCAACCCCTCTTTCTCGGGCGGGAAGACAGAGCTGGGCAGCAGGAAGATCGGCGGGGACCTCGAATGGAAGATCGGTATGGGCTGGTCGCTCATATCAAACGGGTACGGGCACAGGTACGCGCAGCGTGACGAGAAAAAAGGCTATTTCGATGTAAAGGGTCATTATCGTTCCGGTTCTCTCGACGGCTCCCTCGGGATCGCGCACGCATCGTTCAGTGATACGCAGGCCGGATCGGCTTCGTCGGGACTCCTGATCGCGGCCGGTGGATACGGCAGCGAGGACACTAAAGCGGAGCTCCAGCTCGATAAGAACGTCACCGGCGATGAAGTGCCCGACTATCCCGACAGGATCCAGGCAAAACTGACGCAGAAGATATGGAGATGGCTCAACGGCGTGCTGTCTTATGAATACAGGTCGAGCAGCCGTTCGGGTTCGAGGCACCTCACGCAGCTCGGCATCGAGTCGCGGATCTCTGAAAACCTCAGCGCTTACTCACGCTACAGGATGGAAGGGGCGATGAGCGGCGAGAGGTCCCAGGCGATGATCGGGCTGAAGAACAGGTTCAGGCTCTCGCCGGGGCTCACCTCGACATTCTCGGTCGAAAAACTCTCGACTGTAAGCGGGCATGACCTCGAGGACTTCACCGCATTCGTAACGGAGTGGCTCTTCACACCGCCGGGCAGGGATTACAAGCTCAAGGGCGGTTACGAGATCAGGCTGGAAAAGGAGCGGACGAAACACCTCTTCGGGTTCGCCGCCCTCAAGCGTCTCAGTGAGACATGGGCAGGACTTGTCAAGATCGACGCCTGGCTCTCCGACGAGGACACGAGAATGGATCAGTCCAAGAGTTCGGGCAGGCTCGGATTCTCGTACAGGCCGAGCCATGGACCGCTCACGGTCCTCTCGATGGTCAAGGGTGTTTACGAGAAGAACAGCCCCGCTCATCCGTTCGGGGTCGACAAGGCGCTGACATTCATGACCGAGGCGAATTATCACCTCAACGACAGGTGGGAGCTCGAGGGCAAGGTAGTCGGCCGGTGGGTCGAGAATACCTTCAGGTTGCTTACGGTCAGTTCATCATCTTACATGTACCAGGGCCAGGTGATCAGGATGTTCGGCCCGGCCTGGGATGTGAGTCTAGCGGCGCGTGTCGTGCAGCAGATAGACACCGAGACCCTCAGATATGGCGGCGGGATTGAGGTCGGACGGATCATTCGCGACAACGTCTGGGTAGGCGCGGGATACGACTTCGGAGGCCACAGGGATGCCTTGACTGAAGTAAACGAATTCACGCAGAACGGGTTCCATATAGGAATAAAACTGAAATTTGACGAGAAGCTGCTCGGTTATTTCAACGGCAGCTCGGGAGATTGACCGGCCGGGCCGGGATATGGATATGAAGAATAGAACAGGCACAATACGAAGATCGATACTGATAGCCCTGGCGGCCGCTGCCATGATGTCCGCAGCTGGAAGCGCGGGAGCGGGAGAACTCATCCAGGGCGGCGGCTTCGAGAGCGGTTCGTTCATCTCGCCCTGGGTCCACAGCGGAGCGAGGAGCAACGGCCGGATCAGGGCGAACTTTGCCGATCATGTCGTAGCGCTCGACCTGCCATACAGTGGCAACTGGTCCGCTCTACTGGGATTCAAGTATACGGCTCAGAGAAGGGACCGGTACGGGTTCATGTATCACGACGTGACGATTCCGGCGAACATATCGCGCGCCGTTCTCAGCTTCCAGTACCGCCAGCAGGGCTTCGACGGACTCCAGTACGATCCGTTCATAGCGGCGGTAAGGACGACAGGCGGAGCTCTCCGCGAGGAGGTCGCCAACTTCGCGTTCGGCGAGTGGAACAACCAGTTCAAGGACAGCGGATGGATCCAGGACAACGGTGACGGCACCCCGGGATACGACCTGACTGCATATGCCGGGCAGACGATCCGGGTAGATTTCAGGCAGTACAACTCTTACGACGATCTTTACGAGACGTGGGCCTTCGTCGATGACGTCTCTCTCAAATATTTCAAGTTCGTCGACCTCGCCGCGGATGGCGACGGCAACGACTTCTTCGGCAACCCGGGAACGGGCGCGGGGGGGAGCTCATATTCCAGCTGCGAGGCGGGGGAGACGGTAACCTACCTCTTAGACATCGAGAACGAAGGTATCGATTTCGACTCCTACATGTGTTCCGTTTCTCCCCCCGCCGGCTGGGTCGCTGTGATCAACTACGGCGGTACCGACTATCCTTTCCCGTGGACGACGCCTCCGGTCTCGCCGGGAAGTACGATCACGGCAGAGGTCAGGCTGACGATCCCGGTCGGCGAATCACTGGGTGGGTACACGACGATACTCGATGCCGTTTCCACGACATTCGGCAACAGGTTCGACTCTGTATCTCTCGGCACGACAGTCATCCCGTCAGACTTCCTCGTCGACCTGACGATCGACTCCAACGGCCTGGGCGTTATCGATCCCGACGGCAACGGGGGAATCTCGTTCCTCGAGACGGCGCCGAACACGACGGTCGACTACACGATCGACCTCTATAATGAAGGCGTGCTGAGCGATGTCTTCCAGATCAGGTGGAGCGTTCCCTCGCCGCTGACCGCGGTTGTCATAGATGGCGGAACAACTCATTCAGGCCAGTTCGTTACGGGCCCGATAGCTCCCGGAAACTCAGATACCTATACGCTGCGTATAACTGTCCCGGCCCAGCTGGCCGGTGGCGACTACGATACATATCTCTATGCCGTCTCTCAGGGCGACACCCTGAGGAAGGACGGGGTCAGGGCTGTCACGAGGGTCCTCTCGCCCAAGCTCGATCTGATCATCAGCGGGAGCGGCGATGACATCTACGACCTGACCGGCAGCGGCCTTGGCGGAGCGAGCTCCGTTACAGGTACGCGAAGCACGATGGTAACCTTCCCCTTGACCTTCCAGAACGAGGGAGCTGTACGCGACTCCTTCACCGTCGACTGGACGGCACCGGCCAACGGATGGACGGCCGTTATCAGGGACGATGCAGGGGTGTCGCATTCCTACCCGTGGACGACGCCTGGATTTGCGCCGTTCACCTCGAGGGAGTATGTCCTCATTATCACGATACCGGGGAATGCCGCCTACGATACTTACGTCTCGATTCTCGATGCCGTTTCAATAGTTAACAACGCAATCTCCGAGAGTATTACGGCCGCGATCTCGGTCAGCTCGAGCAACGAGACCGACCTGGTGATCGACGGCGACGGCGACAATATGTACGGCGCGCTCGGGACCGGACTCGGCGCCAGCTCGGTGCATGCCGCTTCGGCGGGAGACACAGTCTCGTTCTCTATTTTCCTCGAGAATGAAAACGGCGAGAACCTCTTCGACATCGAGTGGAACAGCCCCGCCGGATGGACGGTTTTGTTCAACGGGCTGCCCGGCCCTCTGACCGGCATAACGGAGGGAACATACACGTTTCAGGCTGAAATACCGGCAGGCGCCGCGGGGGGCACATATGACATCATCATCGACGCATTTAAGACAAACAAGCGCTACGCTGTCGACAGCGGGCTGAACCGTGTGATCGTCGTTCCGGGTTACAGGGTCGACGCACTGATCGACGGCAACGGGGACGATATCTACGGAACTCCTGGAATGGGCGGCGGCGGATTCTCGTCGCAGAACACTATCGGGGGCAGAACGGTCAACTTCACTGTCGAACTCCAGAACGAGGGCGCCCTTGATGAGAATTACACTGTCAGCTGGAACGCATTCGCCGGATGGGCGGCGACGTTCGACGGAGCAGTGTCGCCATATACGACAGGCAGCATCATTCCTGGCGGAACGGGTCTTTATACCTTCCACGTGACGATACCTGTTACGGCTGCGCCGGGCGACTACGACTATATCATCGATGTCGTCTCAGCTGCCTCTCCGGGGAATGTGGAGAGCGTGATTGCGAGGATAACGATCAATCCACCCCCTTCGGTCGACCTCGTGATCGACGGCAACGGGGCATTCGATATCGCAGCGGCGGGCTCGGGACTCGGCGGCCATGCGATGACATTCGGAGCGCCGGGTGCGCTTATCACGGCGACGCTCGATGTTGTAAACCGGGGCGGGTTCCCCGATTCGATACAGATATCCTGGACAGATCCTGCCGGATGGCCGGCCGGTTCGATCGTACTCAACGACGGCGTCTCCGATCACGCGTCACCATTCATGACGCCGATCATCGATCCGGCAGCGTTGGCGACATATACGATGCGTGTCACGATACCTGCGACTGCTGCCGCGAGAAGCAGACTTATCATCGACGGCCTCACGATCGCGGGGAACTTCGAGGATTCGGTCCTTCTCGAGATCATCACCTCGGCATTTGTCGCCGGCCGTGTATTCGAGGATGCCGATCATGACGGGCTGTTCAGCGCGGGCGAGGTTGGCCTGGGCGGGGTGACGGTCACCCTGACCGATCCGGCGACGCCTTTCACAGCAGTCACCGCCGCTGACGGCACATATCTGTTCGAGATCCCCGGCGGACTGCTCCGTGACGTGATAGAGCTTACGCCTTCAGGCATGATCAGTCTCAGTCCCGACACAGTGTCGGCAGGCACCCCGCTCGCGGGCGATACAGTGTCGGTCGATTTTGCCGATGTATATACCTCGACAATAGGAACCGCGATGTCGGCGAACGGCTCGGCGGGCGGACATATAAATATCGCTCACACGATAACAGCCGGAACGGCCGGTCAGTCCACTGTGTCAGCGGCGCTTCCCGCAGGCTGGCTGGATGTATGGTACCGCGATGTTAATGGCGACGGGATACTCGATGCCGGCGATACGAGACTGACCACCGCCGATCTCGACCTCGATCCGGCGGTCCCCGGACAGGATGTCGTCCTCGTTATCGTACAGATATTTGTGCCGGCGACCGAACCGGCCGGGATGATCGGCAGCTGCGTGCTGACCCTCGAACAGACCCTCTCGGGAACGGCGATAGTCACGACATCGAGCGTGACCGACCTGCTCACAGTACTGGCCAGCGCGAGCGGCCTCCTCGACCTGGTGAAAGCGGTCGACCAGGCCCAGGCGAGACCCGGCGACGTGATCACATACACGATCACTTTCACAAATCCCGGAATCGAGGATGTGCGGGAGATCGAGATATACGATCCGATATCACCCCTGGTCGATCTTGTGACCGATGCCTACGGCCCCGGAAACGATATCGCCTGGACGACAGGCGGGACGACAGTGTATCTCACAACCGATCCGGCCGATGCAGACGAGGCTCTCTTCGATCTGGCCGCGCGCACCCTGAGGATCATATTCTCGAGGCAAGCTCCCTTTGCCCTCGGCAGCGGCGAGACCGGCACGATCGAGTACCAGGTGCGGATCAGGTAGGCGCTTCATTCCATAATCCCTGCCCGTCATTGTCAATTGCCTCAAACTGTGGTATAATTCTGATATAACACCTCGGCAACACATCTAATTATATGGCCAGTGTATGGCCGCTTCGCTGATCGACCATCGTCTGGAGGGGTGATGACGATGAAACGCGTCTTTTGCTTGTTCCTGCTGCTTTCAATTATTCCAGTCACTGTTATGGCCCAGGTTCCGGAGATCGGGCGGATCGCGCTCTATGCCGATTCGTTCAGGACGGTGAATGAAGTCGACCTCCCGGCGCCTTACACATCATTCGACCTCTACATCTTCTGCCAGCCGAGCGTGAACGGCACGTATTGCGCCGAGTTTGCGATCGGATCAACAAATGAATCTATGATCGTCGCAGCGACCGAATGGCATCCGGAGCTTTCTATAGTATTGGGGGATATGACAACCGGAGTGAGTGCGTGTCTCCTGGAGTGCCAGACCGACTGGTTCTGGATCTCCAGAGTGACGATGCTTAATTCGAATATCGAACCGGCAACGATAGAGATAGTGAGGCACCCTGATGTCGGGTACTACCAGTTCGCCAGCTGCCTCGAGGGCAGTCCGATCGAACCGGTGTTCTTCGGCCCGGGTCTGTACGTCAACTCCTCATTCACGCCTGATACAGATCCTCCGGTACCCGTAAGCATCGTCCTCGACGATGATATGCGGCTGACACTGTTTTTCGATGAAAAGATATTCGAGCCGGATGCCCTTGACCCTGGCAGTTACCTGCTCTACAACATGAGCGAGCCGTGGGACACGATACCTGTAGACTTCGTGTCGTTTCAGGCACAGGAGGACAGGGTATGGATGGTTCTCGGAGGGCATCTCTCAGACACCGACTTCATGATGGAGACCGCCGGGATCAGGGATGTTGCCGGGAACATACCCGCGCCGGGAACAGGGATATTGTTTCATGGATACGATACAACACCCCCGTCGATAATAAACGCGTATGCTCCTGATGATTACACTGCCGTGGTTGTCTTTTCCGAGGATGTTACCGAGGCTTCAGCAGAGGACCTCTACAACTATTCGATAAACTGTGACGGTTCAGGATGCACTGGTTCACCGGAAGTGGTGTCGGCGGTCCTGCAGCCGGATGACAGTATGGTCGTGTTGACTATGGACTCTCAGATGGAGCAGAGCGCTAACTACTGGCTCGTAATATCGGGCATCACGGACCTCTCGGGCAATGTTATGGATGCTTCGAATGACTGGCATGTGGTTCCGTCGGATACATTGCCGCCGTATGTGACGAAAGTCTCGGTAGTGGCCGATACCGCACTCGCTATCAGATGGAGCGAAAGGCCCGATTTCGACTCAGCGGTGAATCTGTCGAATTACTCTCTTTTAGATGATGGCCCGCCCGCCGTACCGATGACTCTGACCACCGCGGAATTTTCCAGTTATTATGTCTTGAGGCTGGGTTTTGAGCCGGGGATAGTCGATGGATCGGAATATACCCTCTTTGTCAGCGGGGTCATGGATGTCTCGATGAACATGATGTTTCCTGACACCGTGCACATCATCCCTCTCGATTCGATCCCGCCCCTTCTGGTCGATGCTGAATGTACAGGACTCCAGGACATAGACTTGACCTTCAGCGAACCGATAGATCCATCTATGACCGGATGGGAAAGCCTGTTCCAGGTCTATCCCCTCGGGGATCCCGGGGCCCTCCTGGATATCGATAACATTTCGTGCTATCTCGACTGCACGGTACTCCGCCTGCATATGACGGCGGAAATGGTCACAGGAGCGGAATATACGGTCCGCGTAGTAAATATCCGCGACCTTGCCGGAAATTCACTTCCCTCACAGCAGCGTGATTTCACCTGCTTTGACGTCTACCCCCCCGAAGTCACGGGGATATTCCTGTCCGACCTGACGCACGTGAATATCCAGTTCGATGAAGCGGTAAATGCCGCTGCATCGGACGCGGTCAGTTATCTCCTCCACGAAGCGGCGGATTCCACGGCAGTGGTCGACATAGTTTCGGCGGTCCTTTATGACGGCGCGACCCGAGTCGTTCTTGCGGCGGCGGCCCCACTTGATTTCGGAGAGTTGTATACGCTGAAGATGAACGGTATCGGGGACCTGACGGGGAACATGATAGATCCCGACACTTCCTGGACATTTACCGCAGAGGATATTGTCGATCCGGTCCTTCTCAACCTGACCGTGACGAGCGACAGCATCGTCCATCTCGAGTTCAACGAGCCGCTCGATCCAGTCACGGCAGGGGATATTACGAAATATGCGGTTGTAATACCCACGGACACGTCGGTCAGTCTACCGCTGCAGTCCGCCACACTCGATCCCACCGGCACGATCGTCGATCTCGAGATCGATGGACGGGGAGCAAGCTGGACGCCATATGTCGTGTGGATCATGGGTGTGACGGATATTGCGGGGAACGATCTATATACCGCCTCGGACGTGTTCCAGTTCATCGACGACATCCCCCCGCATCTGCTCTATGCAGAAGGAACGACGGTGAGGAGCATCATCGTCTTCTTCGATGAAAGGGTCACGAATGCCACGGCCGGGGACGAACAGAACTATACCCTGTATCCAGCGGGCGATCCCACGTCAGAGATCGCCATATTTCAGGCCGACTTGCTGGGAGACTATATGTCGGCAAAGCTCCTGCTCAGCGAGGATCTCACGCAGGACGCCGACTACACACTCGAGGTGACCGGCGTCATGGATCGTTTCGGATTTACGATGGAGCCGGCATCGACAGATTTTCATTTCCTTGATGAAACACCGCCGTCGATCCTTAACGTGGACCTGTTGAATTCGACAAGACTTGCGATCGAATTCAACGAACCGGTCGATTCGGTGACTGCTGTCGACACCGGCAATTATCTCATCTATCTTTCATCCGACGCTTCGCAGCAGATAGAGGTGACTTTGATCGACTGGACAGATTACGAGGTCAGGCTGGACCTCGTCGCAGAGCCGGTTGCCAACGTCGACTACACGGTGAGGATCGACGGGATCGAGGACAGATTCGGCAATTCCTGCTCGGAGGTTGAAGGGACCTTCAGGCGCGTAGTCTATATTCGTCCCGCCAATATGGCTCTCTATGTCGATGAAAACCGGAGTACAAACGAGTTGGAAACCGAGGTCCAGTACGAATTCTACAGCTTCTATGTCTTCGTCGAGGCGGGAGAGAACGGAGTCTTTGGCGCCGAATACATCCTGAGCCAGCCGGAGACATATTTATATGTCGGACACGAAAACAATCCTGCATGGGTCGCTTCAGAACTGGGAACTCCATACAGCGGACACAGTTTGACTCTTTCGATGTGCGCCCAGGACTGGTTCTGGGTTACTCGTGTCAACTGCCTCTGTACTCAGCCGGGTGAGCAGGAGATCGTGTTTATCAGGCCGCATCCTGCCGCCGCGTCCGTTCAGATAGTGTCCTGCCTGATGAACCACCCGCTGGAGGATGTCAGATACACGATTCCGCTGCTGATAAATGTCGCCTATGTGGGTGTGATGATCGATAACTGGGACGCGTCCTTCAGGAACGGTGGCGTCGAGCTGAACTGGTCGATAAGGGAGACGGAGGCGACGCCTGTATTCGAGGTCTCGAGGACCCTGGACGGCTCGGAGTCATGGCAGCGTCTTCCTGCGGAACTTATCCAGGGCAACAACCAGGATTTCACGATAACCGACAACGATTTCGAGCCCGGGCGGACGTACAGGTACCGGCTGGAATCGATCGAGGATGACGGGCGGAAGGTCCTCTTCGAGACAGATGCTATCGCGACGCCGGTTATGCCGCTCGCTCTGCGCCAGAACAGCCCTAACCCGTTCAATCCGTCGACCAGCATCGGTTTCTTCCTCCCGCAGCCGGGGAATGTCCGCCTTGAGATATTCGATGTCAACGGAAGGTTGATCGATGTACTTGCCAACCAGCATTACGCGAGCGGCGAGCATTCGATCGACTGGAACGGCACGGACCGGTCCGGTGCAAGTGTCTCGTCGGGGGTTTATTTCTACAGGCTGACCACAGGGAAGGAGAGCCTGTCTCGGAAGATGGTGCTGCTGCGGTAATCGATGATCAGACTGAGCCGACGACTTCCCTGACCGACTCGATCACGTACTCGATCTCTTCATCTGTCAGCTTCGGATAGAGCGGCAGGCTGATCGTCCGTGAGCCGATCTCCTCGGCCACGGGGAACTCTCCACCTTTATACCCGAACCTCTCCCTGTAATACGTCATCTGGTGGACCGGGACGAAGTTTATCGAGACTCCGATGCCGCGCTCCTGGAGACCGTTCATCACGGCGTCTCTCTTCGCCGGGTCGACCAGGATCGTCAGCAGATGGTAGGCGTGCTCGGCTTCGGGTCTTATCGTATGCAGCTCGACCCCGTCCATAGCCGAGAAAGCCTCGGTGTAACGGTCGAATATCTCTTTCCGCCTTTTGCCGAACGCGCCGATCTTCTTGAGCTGTTCGATCAGTATCGCCGCGTGGATCGAGTCCATGTTGTACTTCCAGCCGAACATGCCGATATCGTATTTCTCGTAATTGCTCGTGTACCTGTCGACGGCGAGCTGGTTGAATCCGTGCAGGCGGAGCATGTTGACCAGTTCGTACTGTTTTTCGTCAGCGACAGTCAGGGCGCCGCCCTCTCCCGAGGTAATGTTTTTCGTCGCGTAGAAGCTGAAAGCGGCATATTCACCGTAATGTCCCGGTGCCTTTCCGTTCCACTTCCCCTCTATCGCGTGCGCGGCGTCCTCGACTATGAAGAGGCCGTGTTTGTCAGCTATGGCCCGAAGGGCTTCCATGTCGCACATCTGTCCGTAGAGATGGACCGGCATGATCGCTTTCGTCCGCTCGGTGATCGCCGCCTCGACAGCGGCGGGATCGATATTGCCCGTCCCGGGTTCTGAGTCGACAAGAACAGGCGTGGCCCCGGCCATGAGAACCGAATTTGGTGTACCGATGAATGTCATGGTGGGGCTGATGACCTCGTCGCCGGGCTGAACGCCGCCGGCGATAAGCGCGAGCTGCATAGCCGCGGTACAGCTTGTCACCGCAATAGTATGGGGGAGGCTGAGGTACTTCGCCAGGTCGTCCTCGAACTCGTAAACGGCAGCACCTGTCGTGATGAACAGGGAGCCGAGCACCTCGCGGAGCCTTCCGAGTTCCTCTTCTTCGATGCCATGCTTGAAATATTCGATCTTTTTCAATCGGTGTGCCCTTTCTCCCCTTCGCTGTTTCTCTCGGCGAACATGCTTCTGTCGGGATCTACATGAACGAGGACCTTTTCGACATCCTCGAATCTCGTCATTATCAGGTCGACCACTCTGTCGACTATATCATGAGCCTCTGCAACGGTCATGCCGGGATCGACCACAATATGAAGTTCCATCCGTATCCGGCGGGCATAATACCGCGCCATGATGTCGTGGCACTGCCGCACCCCCGGTACCCGCTCGACACTGAGCTTTACCGCCTGGATGAACTCGGGCGACGGGGCTGTGTCGACGATCTTGCGGACAGCGCTCCAGAGTATCTCCGCCGCCACCTTGACGATAAAGAAAGAGACGAAGAGCGCTGCGAATGAATCCAGTACCCGCAGCTTCGGCACGAATACCGCCGCCGTAACACCGCCCAGGGTGACGATCGAGGACCACGCGTCCGAGCGGTGGTGCCAGGCGTTGGCGATCAGCGCCTCGCTCCCGATCTTTCTCCCGATCCTCACCGTGGCCTGGTAGAGAGCCTCCTTGGAGATGACCGAGAGGCCCGCGATGATGATCGTGAAGCTGTGCGGCGCCGAGATATCGCCCCTGTAGATAGCCATCGCGGCTTCATATCCGATCTTCGCAGCCGCGGCGAGAAGCAGGAGCCCTACGCCTATGGCGGCGAGGGTCTCGATCTTGCCGTGTCCGTAGGGATGCTCCTTGTCCTCCGGCTTGGCGAGGAAATGAAGGCCGATCAGGACGATAAAATCGGAGACGAAATCGGATATCGAATGGACAGCGTCGGCGATAAGAGCCCGGCTTCGGCCGACCAGGCCCCCGTACAGCTTGAGCGCGATGAGGACCGCGTTGACGCCGATCCCTATCCAGGTGATCCTGCGTCCCTCCGCGATCCCGCTCTGATGATCGTGCGAGTGTCCACTCATGTCAGGATACTACAGCCCGCATCAGCGGAGGTAAACCATCTTTCTCGTCTGTCTGAACTTGCCGGTGCTGATCTTGGCGAAATAGACGCCGGAGGTCACGGCCCTGCCCGAGTTGTCCTTGCCATTCCACCCGGTGACGTGCCTGCCCGACTCCCGGGTGGCGCCGGTTTCGAGTGTCCTGATCAGGCGTCCTGCCGTATCATAGACCCGCAGATCGACGATGCCAGCCTCGGAGAGAGTGTAGGCTATGTTCGTCACACCGTTGAACGGGTTCGGGTAGTTTTGCTCGAGCCCGGTAACGTAGACGGGCGTTTCCTCCTCTTCCTCTTCATCATCGCCGACGGCCGTCTGGTCCTTTATCGAGAAGTATCCTTCGCTGATTCCTTCACCCGAATTGAGCGACGGATCCCAGGCGACGACTTTTATTACGCACGAGTCGGCGTCCATCATCGGGATGACCCATTCGCAGAGCGAATCGTTCGGCTCGTTGCTGAAGAGGCGCGTGAAGTCCGCTCCCGCGTTGACCGACAGCCAGACGCTGACCGAGTCGACCGCGTCATTGTCGATCGCGATCCACTCGATCCCGAGTGTGTTGCCGACATAGAATCTCTGCGAGCCGCCCGGGTGGACGACCTGAACGACAGGGTCGATATCGTCGCCACTGGTGCAGTCTCCGGTGAGGTTCGACCAGCCGCCAGAATATCCCGCGGCGTTGATCGCGGCGATGTGATAATAGGTGCAGACGGTAAGCGGCGAATGATCGAATGACACGGTCGGAGAGGTCACGGAGCCTACATGGTTCGCGGTTCCGGGCACAAAGTCGATGTCGTTCGATCCGTAGACGTGGTACTGGGCGGCGCCGGGAATCCCTGTCCATGTGATCCGCAGGGTCGACGCATCGATCGTAGAAGCGACAGCGTCGCTGACGAATGTCGGCGCGGCGAAATCGGCGTTCGGTCCACCGAATGCGCCCTGGTCCGCTCTTGATCCGTCCGGGTCAAACAGCCCGGCCGGGTCCCCCGCGTCTATCGCGCCCGAATGGCTTCCGAGGTGGTAGTCATAGGCGGCTGTGTCAGCATAGTGCGGGTTGCTGCTGATGTTCGTCTCGTCGGGTGTCGCGAGGAAGTAGTCCTGGGGCGAGTTGCCGAAGGCGTTGTTATACCTCATGTCGATGTTTGTCAGGTCGCCCGACTGGAAACCGTGCCCGCTGCCGTATGTGATCAGGTTGTTGCTGAATATCACTGGCTCCATCGCTGCGAGCATCACGTTGCCGCCGCCGTACAGTGAGGAGTTTCGGTCGAACGTGTTCTGCGTGATGATGCCGCCCGCGCCGTCGACGTAGAGCCCGCCGCCGATAAGCGCCGAGCTGTTAGACATCATGACAGTATTCCTGATGTCGATAGCGCCACCGCTGTGCTTGATCCCGCCACCCATCGAGCCGGCGACGTTGCCCGAGATGGCAACGCCTGTTGCCGTCAGACTGGAACCGATGGTAAAGATGCCTGCTCCGTTCGTCGTGCAACTGTTTGACGATATCGTGTCGCCGTCAAGCGAGAGAGAACCTTCTTCCACGTATATTCCGCCGCCGAGTATGTATCCAGAGCATCCTTCTATAATATTGTCCGACAGTGAGGCCGACGAAGTCAGGGCATAGAGCGCTCCGCCGTTCTTCGTGCCGTTAAATTCGAATGCAGGCATGCTGCCGGTAATCGTATTGCCGGAGATCGCGGCAGTCGACTGCCAGAGGTAGATGCCTCCGCCGCTCTGCGCGATGCAGTCGCTTATCGTGTTGCCGGTGATCGTAGCCGTGCCGTTGCAGCACGCGATTCCGCCTCCGCCGCTGAACTGGGAGGCGTTCGTGTATCCGCATCCCGTGATGATGTTATTCGATATAGTCGGCGATGCGTTGTACGCGAAAACGCCGCCGCCGTAAATCCCGTTCTCCGGCAGCTGTGCGCTCTTGCCGGAACCTCCCGTAAGCGTGAACCCGTCGATCCCGCAGGGACCGTCGATACTCTGGAACGCGACGACGCTTCCGAGACTCTGTATCGTGGTGACGTTCAGCGATGGGTCGCGCGAGAGGAATCCCGAGTCCCATCCGCCGAGGAGCATCACCGCGGATTCGACGAAGACAGGGGAGTAGTATGTCGCGGCGGCCACCATTATCGAGTCGCCGTCCCACGCGGCATCTACCGCGTCCTGGATATCGTTGGCCGCCCAGGCAGGCAAGGTATATGGATATACGTTGCCGCCAGTGGGAGATGCGTAGACGTAGGGCAGACCGACGATCCTGAAGTTGTCAGAGCTGACGTCATATCCGCCGATCTCGCCTTCGTAATACGCGACGACCTTTATCTTCATCGTGCGGACCGGCCATTCGGGGACAGTCCACATGTGGCTCGTGGCGAGGCTGTCCAGGCCGGTCACGATGGTCGAGTCGTAACTCGCGCCGCCGTTGAGGCTGGCCAGCACGCTGATCGAGTCGGGTGTCTGGCGGGAGGTCGTCCAGGCGATCTCGTACTGCTCGCCGGCGTTGAGCTCCTCGCCGCCGTTGGGCGAGAGGACATTGACGAAGATTGAACTCGGGATGTAGTCGGGCACGTAGGTAGAACCCTCGCCGATACTGCATATGTTGTATCCGATGTACGCGTAGCCGTCCATCCCCCAGCCTGGGCCCCAGCTGTTCTTGACTATCCATGCTCCGGAACCGCCGCACTGGCTGTCGTCCCAGCCGACGATGAGCATCGCGTGATTGGGCTGCGCGCTCGAATCGAAGCTGTAGCATCCGGATGTGTAGTCGTAGAAGTTGTCCTGAACATGATAGTAGGTCGTGACCGGGCCGTAATCCATAATGGCCTGCTTGATCTCGGTCGTGGTATTGGGGACATCGTAGTATGTCGGGCCGATCTTCGCCAGCGGCTCACAGAGGTCCTGGTTGCACGCGTTCCCGTCCGATGCCGTGTACGGGATGCATGCCTCGGCGACCGCGCCGTAGTCATAAAAGACGTAATAGGCCGACTCCACCCAGCCGCCGGTGCAGCTCGCGTTGTGAGGGTTGCAGTCGATGACGGCCTGTTCGGAGAGGTCAAGCGTGCGTGAATCGTAGATCATCGCGAACGATTCGAGCTGCGCTACCGCGGCAAAAGCCCAGCACGACCCGCAGCCGCCCTGATTAGTGACGGGGCTCGTACCGTCAAGGGCCCGCCAGTCGAAATGCGGAGGCGGTGCGGAAGGTCCTTCGAGGGTCCTCAGCGGAAGAGGGACACTCACTCCCGAAGGCGCGCCCATCGGAAGAAGACCGAGAAGATTCTTCTTTTCCTCTGCGGAGAGGGAGCCTGGCCAGGTCTCCCCGGCGGTCCATGTGCCGCCCCTTTCTGTTATCTCGCGGTTGAGCCGTTCGATACGCTCCTTCTGCGTCTCTTCGGCAGCCGCGTTAGCGGGAAAAATGATGACAGAGCAGATAACAGCTATTAAAAGGATCAGGGCCGGAAGAAAACGGTAACGGTCTTTCATTGGGGCGGTCTCTCCTTGGTGGCGGAACACTGATGATAAGTCGCTTGTAACGAGTTATTATACTATAACTGTAAGTAAAATAGAAGCAGCGGGGATGGCTCACAAGCGAATTCTCGGCATTTCGGAACCACCTCGACTTGTAAGGAATGCCATCATGCGTTAGATTGTTCCCTGTATGTTCAAGGCTCAGAGAGGGAGGCCATAGATGAATGCCTTTAAGACGCTGATATTTGTTTCCACCATAACAATGTTGATCGCGGCGGCGGCGGCCTCCGGGCCGGCCGATAAGAAGATGGTCGATGCGGGCAGCCTCACGCGCGGCGAGAGGGTCGCGGCGGTGACGGGGCAGGTCATGGCGGGCTCGGAGATCCGCGAGAATTTGCTGGTGCTCTGCGATGAGATCGGCGGCCGTGTGACCGGCACCGAGGCGGGAAGGAAGGCCCGCGATTTTGCCGAGAGGACATTCACCGGATACGGACTGGACAACGTCCACCAGGAATCATTCGATATGTTCGGCTGGGAAGGGGGCGACCTCAGCTGCGAGGTCATATCCCCGAGGGAATTCAGGCTCGACGCCCTCGCGCTGGCGTACACACCGTCGACGCCACCCGGCGGGGTCGAGGCGGAGGTAGTGGACGCGGCGCACGGCAATCCGGCCGAGCTCGACAAGCTCGATTACTCGCTCGAGGGGAAGTTTGCTCTCATCGAATCGGGCCGCATGCCGGGCGGAAGATGGATGCACCGCTCTGAAGTGATGGCGGAGGTAGCCAAGAGGGGCGCCGCGGGAATGCTTTACCAGAACCGCCAGGAGGGCGGTCTTCCCGTACTGGGAATGTGCTGGCACGGAGGGCTGAGCCCGATCCCCGGCGTCGGTATCTCTAAAGAGGGCGGCGAGGCGATCAGGCGGATGCTGAAGCGGGGCGAGAAGGTCAGGCTGCGGCTCTCCGCCACCAATCTCTCAGGAGACACGAAGAGCGCCAACGTCATCGCGGAGATTCCGGGCAAAGGGCCCGATGTGGTCGTAATAGGCGCACATCTCGACTCATGGGCGAACGGGCAGGGCGCCGTCGACAACGGTACCGGCAGCGTCTCCCTTATCGAGGCGGCCAGGGCGATCGCGGCTTCACGCATCCGGCCGGAGGCTACGATCAGGTTCGTCCTCTTCATGGGCGAGGAGATGGGCCTCGACGGCTCGAGGTCGTATGTAGAGACTCATGCCGGCGAGCTTGACCGCCACAGGGCGATGATAAATCTCGACATGGAAGGCACCCCGCTCGGTATCAGGGCGATGGGGCGAGAGGATGCGGAGCCGTGGTTCACCGAACTGCTTGCGGACCTCGATGCCTTTGATCTCGAAGAGGGGATCTCATACAGGGCGAGTCTATATGGCGACCATCACTTCTTCCTGCTTGCCGGGGTCCCGGTTCTTATGCCGATATCGAGGGTCGAGAATGACGCGGCGAGGTATTACCACACGGCGGCCGACACATACGACAAGGTTACCTTCAGGCAGCTGAGCCTCAACGCGGCCTTCGTCGCGGCGGTCGCGCTCGAGCTGGCCAGCACGGAAAAGCCCGTGATGGAGAGGATAGACAGCGAAGGGATGAAGGAGTTCATCGAAAGACATGGGCTCAAGGGAGCGATTGAGGTATGGGGTGGCTGGGATTACGAATCGGGATGGTTCGAGGCTCGCTGATGGTAATTTTCACGGCATGGATTTCTATACTGGAATTCCAGTACGAAATTGACTATATTTGTCAGGTATTATGATAAGTCATTCAATAACCGGTCAATCGGAGGTAGGAAAATGAAGGAACAGGTAGCAGCGGTACTCGAGGAGATCAGGCCCAATCTTCAGGCTGACGGCGGAGATATCGAGCTCGTAGATGTGGTAGACGGAGTGGTCAAGGTCAGGCTCAAGGGCGCCTGCGCCGGTTGCCCGATGTCACAGATGACGCTGTCCCAAGGTGTTGAGAGGGTTCTCAAGGAGAGGATCCCCGAGGTCGTCAGGGTAGAGTCAGTCTCATTGTAGGCTCCGGCTCTCAAAAAGGGGCTCCGGCCTCTCGAAAATCCGCTATTTGTATTCTGGGGGCGCAAGCCCCCTTTTTCTATGGGGTTACGCCTGGCGAGCCCTTATTTCTTCTGTTCCCCCGTTTTGTCATAATTCTTGCAATTCAACCGCGTGGAAGTGAATGAAACCCGGTTTCGTACGCACAGGAGTGCATCATGCGACGTATACGCAGTTTTATCGGCATTTTTGCAAGGGTTTCAAATGCCCGCCGGAAGCGGCGCGGGCTTGGAAGGCTCGGATTTACCCTACTCGAGCTCTTCATTGTAGTAGAGATCATTGGATTCCTTGCAACTATAGTCATGTCGAATTATTTCCGTTCGAAGAAGGCCGCCGAGGTGGCCGTAACGATCCAGAACCTCAAGAACGTACAGATTGCGCTGACATCGTACTTCGCGATGGAAGGAACATATCCCGCCACGATCAATACGATCTGGCTTCAGTTCTACGGTGGCCGCGTGGCCGAAGACCTGGAATATATCGGCGGCACGACAGCCGCTAATCAGGGCGGATGGGATTTCTTCGCCAGCAACAGTGACGATATCAGGTTCAGCGGGCCCGATGACCAGGGATACGCGATAAGGAGCAAGGAGAACCTCCTGCCGTATGCCCTCTATGTCTACGGGGATATTGCGACCTCGGCGAAGATCGTCCACTGACCGGACGCGCAGGTGCCGGACCGTAAATATTAGTGACTTTACACGCATTGAGCGTATAATCGCCGGATGGAAAACATGCGGCGATTTTTTGTGTTCGATGCCCACTGCGATACGGCCATGAGGCTCACCGGGGACGACCCGGTCGATCTTGGAAAAAGGCTTGCCGACGGGCATCTCGACCTACCGAGGATGGCAGAGGGAGGCGTCGGCGCGCAGGTTTTCGCCTGCTGGGTGGACCCCGACCTTCATGTCGACAAGTGGGTGCCCGACACCCTCGAGATGATCTCGGCCATCAAGGAGCAGGCCGGCCGGCACGGGGACCGGCTCGCGGTCGCCCTGTCGGGGACAGATATCGCCGCGGCGAAAGATTCGGGCAGGATAGCGGCGGTTATCGGTATCGAGGGAGGGCACGTTCTCGGCGGCAGCGTCGAGAAGCTCGAGGAGTTCTATCGAGCCGGAGTGCGTTGCCTCACACTGACATGGATGAATTCTAACGAAATCGCCGACTCATCGGACGGAAAGACTAAATGGAACGGGCTCAGCCCGGCCGGCAGGGATATCGTCGCAGCGATGAACCGCCTCGGGATGGTGATCGACCTCTCTCACGCCTCCGACAGGACATTCTATGACGTGATCGAGGCCTCCACCTCGCCGGTGCTGGTCTCTCATTCGAGTTCGAGAAAGATCTGCGACATTCCCCGCAATATCAACGACGACATGCTCCGAGCCCTCGCGGAGAACGGCGGCGTCGCCTGTATCAACTTCTTCCCCGCCTTCCTCGACAAGGAGACCCACACGAAGGTATTCGCGATATGGGGGAAATACCGCAAGGAGCGCAGCCGGCTCGCCGCTGAATACGGGGGCGACCCGAAGCGTGTCGACGATGAGATAGGCGGCGTTTACATAGAGCGGGTAAAGAAGATACCGATGCCGGGCATCGAGGCGGCAGCGGATCATATCGAGCATATCGTGTCGGTCGCCGGCGTGGCCCATACCGGTATCGGCTCCGATTTCGACGGGATAATGGTCGTCCCCCCGGGACTCGAGGATGTCTCGAAAATGCAGGCACTTGCGGCGATTCTGGCTGGCAGGGGTTGGAAAGAGGACGATATAGCATCTGTAATGGGAAAGAACCTCCTCGATCTCTTCTCAACCATCTGCGGCTGATAGCCACTTAGTGCTGAAAAACCAAAAATAGGGGTAAACATCTATTTACGTAAATCCGTAATAATTATGAAGGATAATCGGTTTTCAGACGTTTATATTAGTGGTGAGAGGATTTTTCATGCCGATTCGAGCAGAAGTAGATTCTGCGGAAGACAAACCCTGCCAACCGGTTGAAGAAGAACCTCGTAGGCTGCAAAACGCTTTTCAGGGAGGGAGACCTGTCTCCCCGGCGTGCGGCATGTCAGGAGATCCTCGAGAGGGCGCTCCAATGATCGACCGGTCAGACAGAAACGAAAGCAGGAAAATGAGAAGATTATCAAGGCCGATCCCCGTCGCGACGGGGATTTTCTGTGTTTTACTCATCCTCGCGATGGTCTCATCGCCCGTGGCGGCGGCGAGAAAAGGAAGACTCGTCGGCAAGGTCACGGACAACATTTCCGGGAAGCCTATCGAGAAGGCGATAGTGGCGCTCCAGGGAACGACCGTGAGCACAATGACCGACAAGAACGGGAAGTTCCAGTTCGACCTGGACCCCGGTAAATACAGCATCACGATCTTCAAGGACGAGTATTACAGTACGAACTACCTGGATATCGAAGTCGAAGCCGGCAAGATAACCACGTACGGCTGCGAGTGTGTCCCCGGCGACCCGACGCAGAACCTCTTCTTCTCGATTGCAGGAATCAACGTTCTCGACAAGCGCGAGCTTCTGCCCGAGCAGATCGAGACGACATATGAGATCTCGGGTGCCGAGATCGAGCATAACCTCTCCACAAACCTTGGCGATGTCCTCGAGCTTGTCCCCGGAGTCGAGCGAACAGCCCCTCCCGGCCTTTCGAGAAAGACGAACGTCGGGCTGAGGGGTGCCGGTGATATGGGCGGGACCGATGAGAGAGCGCTGGCGATGTTTGGAACGAAGATCGTCGTCGATGATATTACTCTTTCGAACAATGCCAATCTCCAGAGTGGAACAGGAACCTCCTATGGTTCGACAAGTACCTCTGCCGGCGGCCAGGTCGACCTGAGGACGATTCCGGCTGATAATATCGAAAGCGTGAAGGTTGTCACCGGAGTTCCATCAGTTGAGCACGGCGATGTCACGACAGGCCTGGTGATGGTAAAGACGAAGATGGGCCGGCATCCAAACAGGCTCAAGATCAAGTCTAACCCCGACACAAAAGAGGCGAACCTTAACGGAGGCATCATCGTCAAGGGAACGGGACTCTCGTACAACCTCAATGGTGCATACAGCGAGAGGGATATCAGGCGTTCAGGCGACGAGTATTATCGTTACAGCGCCAGGTTGAATGTCAGGAACATGTTGTTCAATAAGAAGATGGATATGGCGAATATATTCGGGTATCGCGGCGTAAGCGATGAGCAGAATGTCGATGAGAACGATCCCCTCTCTATTGAGACGTATAACAGGGATAAGACCTTTACCTACGGAAATACTATCGACTACAAGCCATCGGTCGACACGAAGTTTGAGTGGCGCGGCAATGTCACTTATACGAATCGCGACAGCTATCAGCAGAAACTCGTCGGATCGGATGTCAGGGTATTGACTGATGCGGTCGAGGATGGGACTTTCCCCGGCGTCTTCGGCGCTGGCGCTTACCTCTCACAGGTTTGGACAAAGGGGGAGGAGTGGAACATAGGCGCTAAGCTTAATTTCCGCTATAATACCAATACCTACCGCTTCGGCCATAATTTACTCATTGGCGGAGAATATACATATGATGCTAACACGGGTGAGGGCAAGATCTTCGACCCGTGGTTCCCGCCGAACGGGAATCCGGGACAGCGTCCTCTGCCTTTCGATTTCTCGCCAGCCCTGCAGGCAGCAAGTTTATACATCGAGGACGAGATAAAGGGCTCACTCAGGTTCCATCCGTGGTCCCTCATCCTCGGGGCGAGATACGAGGTTTATACACCAGAAGGCATCAACTGGGGCGGCTTGTTCAACGAAGAGGAATTTGTTGAATCGAAAAACGGCTCATATCTCAACCCACGAGTAAGGTTCATGTATGAATTCGGGGAAAATACCCGATTACGTCTCAGCTGGGGCAAGGGCTCCAAGATGCCGGCGATGACAAAGATCTATCAGGGGCCGATGTATATTGATATCGTGGAGGAGAATGTTTCGCTTCCCGACTCGATGCCGCTGGTGTCGACATATGTATATGACTATGACAACACCTATCTCAAGGGATATCAGAACTCGAAGATCGATGTCTCGGTCGATCGGAAAATCGGTCCTATAGCCATTATTCTCACAGGATTCTACGACGAATCCAAACAGACACCAAGGATCGCAAACGACCCCATCATGCTTTCCCGGTACAGATGGACCGGGTATCCCGATTACGATTCAAGGACTACGATCGACACGCTCTATACCGACAACGACTCGGGGAGCGGGTATTACAATCGTGTAGGTTTTTATAAGAAGTGGGGTGGGGACTTTCAGTTCTTGACAAAGAGGATCGAAAAGATCTCGACATCTTTCAGGGTCACAGGCTCGTTTTACAAGACAGAGTCCGGAGCAGAGGGAACAAGGATTTCGAGCGCAGTGAATAATGAAACGCTTGGGCAGACGATCTATCCGATCTACTACAACACCAAGGGGTGGCGGCAGAAGATGATCGTGAACTACCAGGCGGACTGGTTCATCAAGCGGATCGGGATGTGGGTGACTTTCTTCCTGCAGCAGTCCCTGTTTGAGAAACGGCAGGCCCTGACCGATCCGGCCCCTTACGCTGCTGGGTATTATGATCCTCTCAGCGACCGCACCGTGTATATTTCGCCGGAAGAATCATCGAATCTCGGCCTCGACCGGAACATCGACCCTCGCGACACCGAGGTATATGGCACGCCGAACGACAGGCTGCTCTTTAACCTGAACATATCAAAATCTCTGGGAAGAGGAGCAGAGGTGTCGATGTTCGTGCACAACTTCCTCGACGACCCATCTTTTTATACCGACAGAGATGGATATTACAGGTCGAGAAACTATTCTATCTTTTACGGGCTCGAGTTCAGCGTGATGCTCGATAACCTGTTCAGGGGAGGAGGCTGATCATGAAGGCTGCATTGGCAGTGCTCTCAGCCGCGATTATATTTTTCGTGGGATGCTCGGATGACAAACCCACCGTGCCGGATGGGGAAGGGATCCTCAGTATAGCAATCGTAGATACTTCGGGGGCGATGCCCGGATCAACGCCTGGTGAGCCGGCGGCTGTGCCGGGTGCAACGGTAAGTCTTCAGGCAAGGACGCATGAATATGTAGATGTAGTTGATGCGCTTGACGGAACGGCTGGATTTGCCCTGCTTCCTGCGGGTGATTACATGCTCTTCGCACGAATGGAGATACCCTCCGGCGCTCAGAAAAAGGTCCTCGCAGGATTTATCGATGTCAATGTTAATGGTCCGGGGACGGTAACCGATACGATTATCGTCGATGTGGTTATCGTTAACGCCCTTATGATGAACGAGATCTACTATGCCGGCGGTGACTATTCGAAGTTCTACTTCTACGACCAGTTTGTGGAATTATATAACTCGTCTCAAGACACCCTCTATCTCGATGGCTGTGTGCTGACGAGAAATTTCCCGTCAGACAGGGAGACTATCGAGGAGATCGACCATGTGCGGGCGATCTACGCCTTCCAGTTCCCCGGCGTGCCCATTTCGGGCCGCCAGTATCCGATATACCCCGGGCAGCTTCTCGTTGTGGCGGCCGATGCGGTCGACCACTCGCTTTATGCCAACGCAGTCGATCTCTCAGGCGCCGACTGGGAGTTTTTTAATCCACTCGGCAGCGATTATGATGTCCCCGGGATTCCAAACGTGGTCAGCGTTCACCCCGAAAGCGGGAATGATTTCATGATCAACCTCTCCCATAACGCAGTGGTATTCGCTACCGGTGAAGAGGTCGGATTCGAAACGTATATCAACAGTTCAGGGTACGAGAGGACAAGGATCACACTGCCTCTCTATACGGTGATAGACGGAGTGGAATACGCCACGAACTCGGATGCGACAAAGGAGCTGACCGTTCGCGTCGATGCTGGATTTGCGGGACTTGGATGCACGAAATACAGCCTGCAGTCGACAGAACGGCGGGAGATAGGGATGGACGTGAATAATTCAACGTTTGATTTTATCCTGCTTGGCCCGCCGACACCGGGATGGTCGCACCTGGAATAGTAAATATGAAGACGACGATATCAATAATAACGGTCCTTCTTCTTTTCGCCGCATGCAGCGGGGAGAAGCCTTCCGCTCCGGACGGCAATGGCTCTCTATCTCTTCTTCTCGTCGATACGACCGGCACTATTCCGGGTTCCAGTCCGGGCGAGCCGACTATTCTCGCCGGGGCGAAGGTCAGTATTCAGGCGAGGACGCACGAATATGTCGATGCGGGAGAGTCGAATGGCAAGGGATTAGCTGGATTCGCAGGCCTCGCCGCGGGTGACTACACAATATTCGCACGTCGTGAGATCGTAGCAGGCGCGCAGAAGAAGGTCTTCACCGGATTCTCTGATATCCATCTGGTGGGAGACGAGACGGTCGAGGACACCCTCTACCTCACTACGGTTACTGTCAATTCACTGATGATAAACGAGATTTATTACTGCGGCAGCGACTACGCGAAGTTCTATTTCTACGATCAGTTTGTCGAGCTGTACAACTCGTCGCAGGATACTCTCTATCTCGATGGATGCATCATAACGAGGAATTCATCGGTAAATATCAGCGATATTGAAGAGATCGACTTCGTCCGGGCCATATACGCCTACCAGTTCCCCGGCGTCCCGGTCAACGGCCGGCAGTACCCGATATATCCGGGTCAGTTTGTCGTAGTCGCGGCGGATGCGGTGGACCATTCTGTCTACGCGAACAACGGAGCCGATCTTTCGAATGCCGACTGGGAGTGTTTCAATCCCCTCGGCAGTGACTACGACGTGCCGGGTATCCCGAATCTGGTCAGCATCCATCCCTCGAGCAGGACCGACTACCTGATCAGTCTCTCTCACGATGCGGTTGTTCTGGCGACGGGAGAGGAACACTGGATAAACGATGTGGATGGCGCCATAAGAGTCGCGATTCCACTCTACACAGTCATAGACGGAGTGGAGTACGCGTCGAGTTCAGACAAGACAAAGAACCTGACAATGCGCGTAGATGCGGGATTCGCAGGTCTCGGATGCGCGAAATACAGCGGCGAGTCGACCGAGCGCCGCGAGATCGGCATAGACAACAACAATTCAACATTCGATTTCACCCTTCTTGCGAGGCCGACGATAGGATTCTCGCACGTGCAGTAGTTATATGGTGCCAAGAATAATAATAACGGTTCTCATGATCCTCCTTGTGATGGCTTTTTCCTGCGGAAAGGAAAAACCTGTCGTACCGGACGGATCGAACAACATCAAGCTCTACGCTGTTGACACCTCTGGCGTTGCCGGTGGATGGGAGGCGCTCGAAGGAGCGACGATAAGGGTGAGCAGCCCGACACACCAGTTCAACGCTGAGTACGAGACCGGCGCCGATGGATTTGTCATCCTCGATGGCCTTGTTGCCGGCACATATATGCTTCAGGCAGAGCTGATCAACATGGATGAGAGTTACACTATACTCGGGCAGAAGGAGATCTCGATCCTGTATGAACCTGGGATGGCCGATACGGTATACATGAACTACCAACGCTCGTCGCCCTTGACGATGAACGAAGTCTACTACTGTGGCTGTAACCCCTCGCGATTCTATTACTACGACCAGTTTATCGAGCTGTACAACTCTTCCCCGGATACGCTCTGGCTTGACGGCTTTGCCTTCTGCCGCACGACGCAGTCCGACGATGTGATTAACGCCGTGGGGCTGGAGACCGTCGATTACGCTCTGGCATACTACGTCTTTACTTTTCCGGGCGAATCAGGAGTCACCCGCACAGTGCCGATGTTGCCCGGCCAGTTCCTTGTAATCGCCGGTGATGCAGTGGACCATTCGGTGTACGGGGGAGGGCTGTGCGTAGACCTCACAGGAGCCGACTGGGAATTCTTCAACCCACTCGGCAGCGATTACGATACGCCCGGCGTCCCGAATCTGCTGCCGCTCTCCAGTTCCACTCAGGATTTCCAGTTTAACACCGGACATACAGGGATATTTATTGCCACGGGAGAGGAATTGGAGTTCGTCCTTCATTACGACGCTAACATGGATAAGATGAAAGAATATATACACGTTCCACTCAGCACGATTGTCGACGGGATCGAATACTCGTCCAACACGACTGTTACGACAAGATACCTGACTCTCCGTGTCGATGCGGGGCTGGCGGGAAACGGCATTGCCAAGTGGAGCGGCACGTCTGTTCAGCGCAGGTTCCCCGGACTGGACTCAAATAACAGCACTTTCGATTTCGAGAATATCAACCCGCCGTCACCAGGCTGGCATTAGGAAAGTTGATGGAGGATATAGTGAGAATAATCAGATGCAGGATGTCAAGACTGGTCACACTGGTGTTCATTGTGGGACTGATCCTTAATGCTGTTCCCGCACGTGGCGATGGGATCAGGATAGAATCCCTCGCCAACGCGCGTCTTGCTCTCGAGGACAGGGACAACCAGATCAACCCGTATGACTTCGGGCGCAATCCCGCCTGGCTGCACCTTGATTACGAGTTCAGGTATCTTAGATTAAACACGAGCCTTTATGAGTCGCAGGGAGATCTCCGTCGTGACTATGACCCCCAGCTCGTGAACAATTTCTTCATAGGGGTCGAAGGTAACAAGCAGCTCAGCGACAGGCAGACAGTAAAGGGATACATAGACTATCAGCGCCTTCGCGACCGTGAGGTCTACCGAAACCTCGAAATGGACCAGTACAACGATCCCTTCTACCTCAGCGACCAGACCACGGGCGACTTTGATTACTATGGACCGCGCGCGAGCATCGACTGGGGTATCAGGCTTGTCGAAGGATTGTATCTGGGTGCAGGGCTTGACTATGAGGTCAGTACGGGACTGAAGCAGGTCTACACGAAGCCCGAGATCGTTCACAACTATGCCAAGGCATTGTTCGGTCTTGCCTGGCAGGCCTCGAGGAAATGGACCTTCGGCATTAATTATACGCCGGCAAGACTACAGAACAGAACGGAATTTGCCAAGACCGACGAGGGTTACGACAACGTGATACAGGGATACGCCGGCGACGAGATATACGAGGTCCGCGCCTTCAGCAGCTACACGATCAGGGACGTTATGTTCAGCAATCATGTTGATCTTCAGGGATTCTACATGGGCGACGATTTCAAAGCGGGCCTGAATGTCAAGGGCGGTATCAGCGAGAATGAAGTGAAATACAATTCATCCCGCCAGTATCCCAAGGGATACTGGAAAGAAGAAATGCTGGACGCCAGGCTGCGCGGCAGGTGGACTCCGACGGGTAAGCCGCTGGCGGTCGGGTTCAGCGCCCGGTATCTCAAGAACGACGGTTGGGGTGTCAGGCCTGACTTCAGCGATGTCCTCCTCTACGATAATCCGTACATGATGTACTCCGGCGGGCTCGGGCTTTCGTACTGGATCAGGTCGATCGATCTTCTGATGATCACTGAGTACACTGCCGAGCAGTACAACATCGAGGTATGGGACAACGGCGCTAACACCTACCGTAAGGCGGACCATCTCTCGCAGATAGCCCGCTTCGCGGTAGAGAAGAACATATCGAACGTATACTCGTTCAGGGCGGGATATGAGTACACCGACTATCCGATAGATCGATGGATCAAGCTCCCGCGGAATATCGACACCTCGAGGATAACCGGCGGTATGGGGGCGTTCGTGAACGGTTGGGAGATCGATCTGCACCTCGAATATGGATTAGGAACAAAGAAAGATTCCGACCAGGAAAGGCAGACGATGGGTGCCGTTCTCTGGTTTACGAAATACATGAATTGAAATGTGTAACCAATTATTGACAAATGTGTTATAATTGTTCGGCCTTTTAAGGTGTTCTGGAAAAAGTGGCGAAGGAGGTGAACTTCTAGAAATAGAAGGTACGAAGGCTAAATTCCCCTGTTATTTAAGGTTTTGATACAGCAGTACAGGAGGTGGCTTACATGAGATTTATCATCTGTTGTATCGCTCTGTTACTTCTGATCGCCGGGCCCGCCAGCGCCCAGTGGACAGTCGAGTACCAGAGAGGGGCTTCCGACACCTACTACGGTGTCGCGTTCCCATCCGCCACTATCGGCTACACGGTAGGCGGCGGCGGTATGATCCTCAAGTCGACCGACGGAGGAGTAACCTGGACCCAGCAGATATCCAACGTGACCGGCACCCTTTACGGTGTCTTCTTCAAGTCTGACACCGAGGGTTGGGCGTGTGGCGCAGGCGGAACGCTTCTGTCGACGACAGACGGCGGAGCCAACTGGGCCGTCCACGCGCAGAGCGGTGTTGTTGCTACAAGCAACTTCAACGACATCTATTTCGTCGGCAATTCCGGATGGACCGGAAACGACGATAACAATCTCTACTACACAGTTGACAACGGTGTGACCTGGGCGCTTCAGGCGTCTTTCTCAGATGACGTCAACAGTGTGAGCTTCGTAGACGCGAACAACGGTTATGCCGCTCTAGACGGCGCCGGTATCGCCTACACACAGGACGGCGGCGCTAACTGGGTAGCCGGTTCTGTGAATCTCGGTCCCTATCCCTACACGAGGCAGGATATCGAGAGGATCTTCACTATCGACGCTACGACCGCGATCGCTACCGGTTGGGGCTCGATGGTCGGTTACCAGCCGACGATTCTCGTCGTATCGACCGACGCCGGCGCTACGTGGAACGTTCCCAGCATCGGCTACGAATGGGCCACCTATGCTTACGGATACGGCATATCGATGTTCGGTGACGGCGAAGTCATCGTCGTCGGTGGCGGCTCCGGCTTTGGGGCTCCCAACATCCACAGCGGCGCGACATACGCCGACTTCGGCCGTGTCCAGGAGTTCTACGGCGACGACCTTCGTGCCGCAGCGACCCTTCCGGGAACCAACACGGTGGTAGCTGTCGGTGACGGTGGCTGCATCGCCAGGTCGACCGACAAGGGCCAGACCTGGACGTACAACTCGGATCCGAGCTTCGGTTTCGGCGGAGTCACGAGATTCGCCCACAACGGAACGACGACATACGCTGTCGGTACTTCCGGCACGTTCATGAAGAAGGAAGCGGGCAGCGACTGGACGCTCCCCAAGGTCATATCGCCCGACGGATATGCGCCTAACTTCAGGGACATCGCCTACGTCGACGGCACGATCTGGGTCAGCGCGGGCTATGACTACCTTGCCAAGTCGACCGACGACGGTGCGACCTGGACCGAGATGTATACCGTGGCGGGCCTTGCCGACGGTATCTACGGTATGGCCTGGTTCGACGCTGATAACGCCATATTCGTCGGTGAACGCGCCGGCGAGGATGTCATCTATACGACAAACAATGGCGGGGTCACCCGTACGGAGATCTGGTGGAACGTCCTCAGCGCGCAGTTCAACCATGTCCATTTCGCTCGCGGGCAGGACAAGTTCGGCGTCATCGGCGCCGACAACAACGCCTTCTTCTACACCTATGACGGCGGCGTTACCTGGACACAGGGAACAGATGACCTCGTCTCGACCACGAACGATATCGAGAAGGTATTCATGGTCGATTCGTACACCGCATGGGCAGTAGGCGACAATGGTACGATTGCCAAGACGACCGACAGCGGCCTGAACTGGTTCGCTCAGCCGTCGTGGACGACCTCGGTCGAGCTGACGGACGTTCATTTCAACACGCTGAACGGCCAGGGATTCATCTGCGGCAACGACCAGACCGCGATGACGACCATCGACGGCGGAACGAACTGGACGAGCATGTCGCCGATCCTCGAAGCGCCGGGTGATGACATCAATGCCATCTACCTCAACGGTGTTTCGAACAAGCTGTACATCGGCTGCGACCAGACGATGATTCAGTACTGGGATAACTCCCCGACTGGTGACACGCCGATGAGTCTTCCGTTCGCACTCAATCAGAACTATCCCAACCCCTTCAACCCGTCGACGAACATCAGCTTCACACTCGACAGGGACGGCTTCGTATCGCTGAACGTATACGATGTGGCCGGTAGGGTCGTTGCGACCATTCTGAACAAGTCGATGACAGCCGGCTCCTATGATGTCGGCTTCAACGCAAGCGGACTTTCTTCGGGCGTCTACTTCTACAAGCTGAAGACAGCTGACCAGGAGATGACCAAGAAGATGATCCTTCTGCGGTAATACCCAATACCGTGTGCAATACGAGGGGGCGGTCCTGCCCGCCCCCTCGGTTTAACAAAGGTGGCAGAGGGCGACGGGCATATAAACATCCTGCAGACTTCCCAGCGTTCGCTTTATCCTGACATCATGGAATCAACAGGAAATTAAGTAGTACAAATATATTAAAAGGCAGTCAGAGTTCATTTTTCAGAACATCCAGGAGGAGGAATCCCGGGCATGAAGAGAACCATCATTATCCTGGCGCTCGCGCTGGTCGTGTCGGCAGCAATGCTGAACGATACCGCCGCGGCCGCCGACAGTCGCGGCGAGCCGCTGCGCCTGATGAGACGGCCGGACATCCACGGCAACACGATCGTGTTCGCCTGGCAGGGCGATCTCTGGTCAGTATCCGCCGATGGCGGAACGGCGAAGCGGTTGACAGTGCACGTCGGTATTGAGGACCATCCGAAGTTCTCACCTGACGGCACAAAGATCGCGATCACCGGTGACTACAATGAACGACGCAACGCGCTCTTTGTGATGCCTGCCGAGGGCGGCCGTCCCGAGCAGCTCACATGGCACACAGACAGCGCGGAGCCTGTAGAGTGGGCACCCGACGGGAAGTCGATTGTGTTTCGTTCAAGGCGCAATTCGTTCGTCGGCTTTTTCAAACAGTTCTACACTGTTCCCGTCGATGGCGGCCTGCCCGTAGATATGGGCATCGGCAAGGGAAGCCTCGCTTCCTTCTCGCCCGATGGGAAGCAGCTGGCCTTCAACCGGCACCCCGAGAGGTTCTGGTGGTGGAAGAGGTACAAGGGAAGCCAGAACCAGGACGTATGGATCTATGACTTCGAAAAGGAATCATACGAGAGACTGACCGAATACGAGGGAAACGATTCCTGGCCGATGTGGGTCGGGGACCGTATCTATTTCGTCTCGGACCGCGACACCGATGTAAGAAACATCTACTATATCGATCTCGGCACTAAAGAGATCACAAAGGTCACTGACTTCGACGGCCGCGGAGTGACCTGGCCCTCGCTGAACGAGGACGGCAGCAAGATCGTCTTCGAGAACGACGCGAAACTTTTCGTTCTCGACACTGTCAGTGGCGAGTCGAAGGAAGTCGTCGTTTACGCCCCGGCCGACGATCGCGGCAATATGCTCAGCTATGTCAATCCTCTGAAGTACATTCGGAGCTTCGATATATCAGCCACCGGTAAGAGGATCGTCTTCGAGGCTCGCGGCGAGATCTACACTGCGCCCGCCGAGCACGGCGACGTCAGGAACCTGACAAACTCGTCCGGTTCACGTGACTCCTATCCGACCTGGTCACCCGATGGCAAGTGGATCGCATACATATCCGACAAGACGGGGGAACAGGAGGTCTACCTCGTAGACCAGATGGGCACGGAGCCGGAGAAGAAGCTCACCGACTCGGGCCACTTCAAGGAGAACCTCATGTGGTCCCCCGAGAGCGACCACGTACTTTTCTCCACCGAGGCTAACGAGCTCTACATGCTCGGCATAGACGGCAAGAAGCCGACCCTGATCAACAGGAACGAGCACAGGGACATCACGACCTTCGCGTGGTCACCGGACGGTCGCTATGTCGCCTACGACTTCGCCACCAGGAACAGGTCGAGGGATGTCTACCTGTATGACACGAAGGAGAAGAAGCACCATCAGGTCACCAGCCATCTGGCCGATGACACCGAGCCGGTCTTCACTCCGGACGGCAAGTATCTCCTGCTTATTAGCGAGAGATATCATGGCGCGAGGATGCTCTGCCGGATCAGCCTTCTTCCCGAGGAAGAGGAGCCTTTCGTTTATGAAGACGATGAGGAAGTCGTAAACGGTGATGATGAAGACGAAAACGCTGACAAAGACGAAGACGCTGACAAAGATGATGACGATGACGAAAAGGACAAGGATAAAAAGGGCAAGAAAGGGAAGAAGGAGAAGAAGGAAGCCGTCGTCGTGAAGATAGACTTCGACGGTCTCGAGGGACGCATCAGGCGCGTACCCAAGGCCGCCGGCAGAATGATGCATAACATACAGGCGACCGACAAGTACTACTACTACCTCGTGGTCGGCAAGGTGCGGATGATGTTCCGCCGCTCGTACGACCTCTACGCGTACGACATCGAGAAGTTCAAGGCCGAGAAGGTCGCTTCGACAATCGTCGCCTACGGCATGTCTGCCGATAAGAAGAAGATCGCCGTCTTCGACGGTTCGAATTTTGAGATCTTCAAGGTCGGCGGCAAGAAATCCGCCGCAAAGAAGCCCGGAGCGAAGGCGACCGCCAAGAAGACCGGCAAGCTTGACATCAAGCGCAAGGTCGTCATGGACCTCGACCGCCAGGAAGAGTGGAACCAGATCTTCAACGAAGGCTGGAGACTGGTAAAGTACCACTTCTACGATCCGAATTATCACGGCGTAGACTGGGATGAGGTGCACGAGTACTATTCGAGCCTCCTTCCCAACGTGAGGACCCGTATCGAGCTCAACTGGCTGATGACCGAGATGGTCGGCGAGCTCAACGCCTCTCACCAGGGAGTCTCCGGCGGAGATATTAAGGGCGCGCCCCGGACCTCGCTTGCTTTCCTCGGCGCGAGGGTAGACCTCGACGAGAAGAGCGGCCTGCCGAGGTTCACGAAGATATACAAGGGCGACAAACTCTCCATGAGGGAGAAGTCACCGCTCGACGCCGATTACGTCAAGGTCAAGGAAGGCGATTACCTTCTCGCGATCAACGGTATCGAGCTCAAGCCGGGAGAGAACTTCTACCAGTATCTCGTGGCTCGTACGCGCAACAAGATCACGATCACGACCAACGACAAACCGACGATGAAGGGCGCTATCGAGACCAAGATAAAGCCCCTTTCCCACGATCTCACCCTTCGTTACAAGGACTGGATCGACGGGAACGCCGCGGAGGTCGACAAGTCGAGCGAGAACAGGATCGGCTACATGCACCTCAGGGACATGAGCGGTGGTGGCTGGACCGAGTTCAGGGAGAAGTTCGAGCAGTTCCGTTACAAGGACGCGATCATCATCGACGTGCGTTACAACGGCGGCGGCTCGATCGACACGAGAGTAATCGATTATCTCGAGCGCCGGCCGTACCAGGTTCAGCGGTCCAGGGGCGAGTCGGTCATCACCCGTCCTCCTGACGTCTTTACAGGCGAGGTCGTAGTACTGCACAACGAGTACTCCTACTCTGACGCCGAGGTGTTCCCCAGCGCGGTCAAGGAGCGCGGGCTCGGCACCTGTATCGGTGTCCCGACACTCGGATTCGTTATCGCTGTAACGCCGCATTACCTGGTCGACGGCGGCTCTATCCGCAAGACCTTTATCGGGATCTGGGAGGAGGACGACCTCTCTCAGCTCGAGAGCCGCGGCGCCATTCCCGACATCTACGTCGAGAGTCCGCCCGAAATGGAGAAGGCGGGACGTGACATGCAGCTCGAGAAGGCGATCGAGTTCCTTATGGACAAGATAGGCGACAAGCCGCGAGATCATGACGCCAAGGTCAAGATAGACGAGCG
>CAYWGA010000019.1:0-38415 GCA_964457905.1 uncultured bacterium
TCGACCCATCCCTTGAAGAGCTTGCCGTTAAGGAAAAGACGGATAAGTTCACCGAGATCGTATCCTCCAGGGGAGGAACGGTCCGCAAGGTAGATCTGTGGGGCAAGCGGAAGCTGGCCTATCCGATCGCCAAGCGCTTTGAGGGCAGTTATATCCTCATGTTGTTCGACGGCGACAACGAGATACTCAATGAGCTCAATCGTGTCTACAGGTTCGACGACATGGTGCTCAGGCATCTCATCACCATCAACGAGGATCCCGTTATCGAACAGCCGGCTGAATCTGCCGGGGAAACTGAGGAGACAGGATAATGCCGAAGACATCATCCAAAGGAAAAGGAAAGAAGAAGAAGGAGAAGCGGACCACCAACAAGCCGTGCAGATTCTGTGCGGACAAGTTGTCGATTAACTACAAGGATGAGTCCCTTCTCAGAAGATTTGTCACGGACAGGGGCAAGATCACCCCGCGCAGGATAACCGGCACATGCGCCAGGCACCAGCGGGCGCTCGCTCACGCTATCAAGCGCGCCAGAGCAATCGCACTTCTGCCGTTCGTGAAGATATACTACCGGTAAGGAGACAAGAAAATGGATATCATTCTTACCTCGTCCATCGAAGGTCTCGGCAGCCGCGGGGATATCGTCAAGGTAAAGGACGGTTACGCGAGGAACTACCTGTTGCCGCGCAAGATGGCCCTTCCCGCCACCAAGGCGATGAAGAAGGTAATGAACGAAGAGAACAAGCTTCGTGACATCAGGGACGACAAGGATAAGCGGACCATCATCGAAACTGCCGGGAAGATGAAAGACATCTCGGTAACTGTCGTTGTGCAGGCCGGCGAAGAGGACAAGCTATACGGCTCGGTAGGCGAGTACGAGATCGCACGCGCCATCACGGAGCTTGGGTACGCCGTCGAACACAACATGGTGAAGATGGAGGAACACATCAAGCTTCTCGGTGTATATACGGTGTCGGTTCAGCTTCACAAGGATGTAGAGGTCCAGGTCAAGGTCTGGGTCGTAAAGGAGTAGTCCGCGGTCGTCCGGCAGCGGACAATGGTCCGAGGCCGTGCGTCAGGCGGATAAATGCCTCGTATCGCCCGTACGGGCGATACGGGGGAGGCCGTACGTAGAAAAGGGAGGCCGGTCATCGAACTACCTGGAAAGATATTCAGGGAATATGATATCCGCGGGCTCGTCGACGTGGATCTGACGCCCGAAGGCGTAACCGGCCTCGGGCTTGCGATAGCTTCTACATTCAAGCGTGAA
Source organism: uncultured bacterium (assembly GCA_964457905.1). Taxonomy (GTDB): domain Bacteria; phylum Krumholzibacteriota; class Krumholzibacteriia; order Krumholzibacteriales; family Krumholzibacteriaceae; genus JAUWCL01. The sequence continues at coordinate 1,268 of CAYWGA010000019.1, forward strand.
GGGAACACCAGTGCGGTCGTGGGCAGGGATGTAAGACTCAGCGGTGAACTCTATTTCAAAGCGCTCACTGCCGGGCTTATGGATGGCGGTATCGATGTCATCGATATCGGCGTCGTCCCGACCCCGATATTCTACTTCGCCGCGAAGAAATGGGGGTTGAAGGCCGGGGTCATGATCACGGCCAGCCACAATCCCGCCGAGTACAACGGCTTCAAGATCCTTCGGGGTGAAGGCACGATATACGGCGAGGATATTACTGAACTCCACGGCCTCCAGGAAAGCTCCGTGCCCGCGGAAAAGAAGGGGTCACTGACCTCCCGCGGAGCGACTTCCGAATACATCGACTACCTCGTAGACAATATCGACCTCAAGAGGCCGGTGCGTTTTGCCGCCGACGGCGGAAACGCCACGGCAGGCCTTGCCGCTCCCGAAATCTTCAAGAAGCTCGGCTGCGATCCGGTCCTCATCTTCATGGAACCCGACGGAAACTTCCCCAATCATCATCCTGATCCTACGGTCGCGAAGAATCTCGTCGACCTGAGGAAGGCCGTCCTCGACGGTGGCCTGGAACTCGGGATAGGATTTGACGGGGACTCGGACAGGATCGGCGTGGTCGATGACAAGGGCGAGATCATCTGGGGCGATACCCTGCTCGCTCTATACGCGCGGGATGTTCTGGCGACCAATCCGGGCGCGGCCGTTATCTTCGAGGTGAAGTGCTCGAGGGCGCTTCCCGAGGAGATCGAGAAACTCGGCGGCAGGCCCATCATGTGGAAAACGGGGCATTCACTGATCAAGAAGAAGATGCGCGACGAGGATGCGCCACTGGCCGGCGAAATGAGCGGGCACCAGTTCTTCGCTGACAGGTACTTCGGGTTCGACGACGCGATATACGCGGCATGCAGGCTACTCGAGATCGTCTCGAAGAGCGAAAAGAGCCTCAGCGAGATGCTCGCCGACTATCCGAAATATGAGAGCACGCCGGAGATCAGGGTCGAATGCGCTGACGATAAAAAGTTCGGCGTAGTAGAGCAGGTTGCCGAGCATTTCAAGAAGACCAACAAGGTCAACGATGTCGACGGCGCGAGGGTCGATTTCGAGAATGGCTGGGGACTGCTAAGGGCGTCGAATACTCAGCCGGTACTCGTTCTCAGGTTCGAGGCTGACGACAGGGATTCCCTGGAAAAGATACGCAGGGCCTTTGCCGACGCACTGGCCGATCATATAGATGTTTCCGGACTGTTTAATTACTAGATCGCCTCTCGGGGCGTAAAGCATACGCTGCGCGTGTCCTGAACACGTTCTGCACGGGATTAAACAGGGGGTGGATGGTGTACGCTGCGATTCTCGCAGGAGGAAAAGGAAAGAGGTTCTGGCCGGCAAGTACTGCCGGGAAACCGAAGCAGTTCCTCGATATCACCGGAGAGGGCAGCATGCTCTTCCTCACCTGGAAGCGTATGAGGACCTTTCTCCCGGCGGAACGGATACTCGTCCTGACGGCCGCCGATCAGGCGGACGCGGTCAGGCGGGACCTGCCTGAACTTCCCGAAGAAAACCTGTTCGCCGAGCCGGTGTCGCGCAATACCGCGCCGTCACTCGCCGCGGCAGCAGCGATCATCCGGGCGCGCGGCAGCGACGACCCCGTACTCTGCTGCCCATCGGATCACCTTATAAAGGATACAGAAGGTTTTCGTGCCGCGGTCCAGTCAGCGGCCGACGCTGCAGCCGGCGGTGACGTTCTCGTGACATTCGGTATCGAACCGACAGGGCCAGAGACCGGTTACGGCTATATCGAATCATCGGGCAGCCCTACAGGCGCTGCGGGATCAGCCCTGTTGAAGGTCGAGAAATTCCACGAGAAGCCGGCGCGGGAGACGGCACAGCGATATCTCGAAAGCGGTAATTACTTCTGGAACAGCGGGATCTTCGTGTGGAGACCTTCTGTCTTCATAGAAGCATGGGATACCTTTCTTCCGGAAGGCAGCGAGCCCCTTCGCGGGCTCGAGTCAGCCGCGGCTCAGGGACGCCTCGGCGAGCTGGCAGGAGAGTATTACGGCTCGATGCCCTCCATCTCTGTCGATTTCGGGATCCTGGAGAAAGCGGGAAACGTCATCGTACTGCCCGTCTCTTTCGGATGGAGTGACGTCGGTTCGTGGGACGCTCTCTATGAGATCCTTCCGAAAGACTCCGCGGGCAACGCCGGAGCGGGCGAGATGGAGCTGATAGATTCGAAGGATAACATCATCTACAATCCGGATGGTTTTACAGCGACGATCGGTGTCGATGACATCATCGTGGCGGTCAGCGGCGGAAAAGTTCTCGTCTGCAGGAAAGGCGAGAGCCAGAATGTCCGCGAGATACTGGACAGACTCGAGAAACAGGATAAAAAAGAACACCTTTAAGGTCCGCTTGGAAAAGGAGGATTCGATGTCGAAGAAAATCATCACCGTTATAGCGTTAGCTGTCTTGACGGCCGCAGTCCTTGTCTCATGTTCGGAAAATGGCGACAAGATCGAGGTGAACCGCGACCTGGATGCGCGTGTGGGGGACTTGAAGATCACAACAGAGACGATCGACAACAGGCTCGAGTCGATGTCAGGTCAGCTCAAGACCCAGTACAAGGGCAAAGAGGGACGTGCCAAGCTCGTCGATGCGGTTATCGACGAGGAACTCCTCTACCTGGCGGCCGAAAAGACCGATATCAGGTACGATGAGGCCGTCAAGGCACAGATCAGACAGGCTGAGAAGAATATCCTGATAACAGCTTACTATGACCAGAATATAAGGCAGAAGGTCGAGGTGACCGACGCCGAGATAGAGCAGTATTACAACAACAACTGGGAAGAGTTTATGAACAGGGCGATCATGAAGGCCCAGCACGCTTTCTCTACGGACAGCATGAAAGTCGTTGAATGGAAAAAACGAATAGATGACGGAGAGAAGTTCAACAAGATAGCGAAGTACGAGAGTGAGGACCGTACGACCGCTCAGACCAACGGAAACATCGGGTATTTCAATCCCGGCGGATATATAAAGTTCTACGGCGAGTCGAAGGAGTTCTCCGATCAGGTCAAGGATCTCGAGGTAGGCGAGGTAAGCGGCATCATCGTTACGGAAAAGGGATACTCGATCGTCAAGGTATCCGACAAGAAACCTGAGAACATCAAGCCCCTTTCCGAAGTGAGGAAGGATATCCTCGACCGGCTCCGGAGCGATAAGGCCAAGACAACGCTTCTGCAGCAGATCTCCGCCCTCAGGGAAGAATATAAACCTCAGAACTTCGTTCGTGAGGATATCCTCAAAACGACCCGGACACCTGAAGAGCTCTGGGAGATTGCCCAGGAAGAGGACACGAACTATACGAGGATCCAGTACTACAGGAATATCGTGAACAGGTATCCCGATCACAAGTACGCCCCGCAGGCGCTCTTCATGATCGGATTTGTCTATGCCGAAGAAGTGATGGATCTCGTGCAGGCCAGAAGGGTATTTGACGAACTGATCAAGAAGTACCCTGATACTGAAGTGGCCGAATCGGCGAAGTGGATGATCGAGAACCTCGAAAAACCGCATCCGAAGTTCGAGTCGGTAGACGATATGAAGGAAAAGATGAAGGACGACTAATAAGGACCGGTAAGACAGCATGAATATGAAAGAGGTATATGTCAGCGGGATCGCTCTCGACCGAGAGAGGGAGTTTCCCGTGGTCCTGATCAGATCGGAAGAGGGCGAAGAGGTTCTGCCGATCTGGATCGGGGCGGCGGAGGCCACTGCCATATACACTGTCCTTGCCGGCAAGACCTTCGAACGTCCGATGACACATGATCTCCTCAAGCTTGTCGTCGAGGAACTGGGTGGCGAAGTGAAGGGGATCGAGATAACCGGCATCCACGAGGATACATATTTCGCGAGGATCGTTCTCGGACGCGGCGAGGAACTGTTCTACATCGACGCCCGTCCAAGTGACGCCATCGCTTTCGCCCTCAGGGCGGGAGCTGTCATCCACGTCGAGGAAGAACTGTTCGATAAATACAAGAGAAACCTCCAGATCGGCAGGGCCGAAGGTGAAAACGGCTCGAAGGGACTCGAGGAGATCGATCCGGGAGAGATCGACACCGGGGACCCGGATGGGCCCTGACGCTGCCGGGAAGGACAGTCTTGCTAGATGAATTCCAGGGGATATCCCCCGTTATTGGGCCGGACGTCTATATCGCGCCTACGGCAAGCGTGATCGGGGATGTCACTATCGGCGAAGGATCGAGTGTCTGGCACGGTGCGTCAGTAAGGGGCGACTGCTGGACGATCACGATAGGCCGATACTCCAATGTCCAGGACGGCTGTGTCTGTCATTGTACGACAGGCGGCCCCGAACTGGTGGTTGGCGACAATGTGACGATCGGTCACGGGGCGATTATCCATTCATGCACCATCGAGGATGGAGCTCTCATCGGTATGGGGGCCGTAATTCTTGATGGCGCCCGGATAGGAAAAGGAAGTATAATCGCCGCCAATGCGGTAGTACTCGAGGGCACGGTGATCCCGCCGGGTTCTCTTGTCGCCGGAGTGCCGGGGAAGATACGAAAGCAGGTCGACCCCGAGGTCATCGAGAGACTGACCGCGCAGTCGATGGAATATTACGAGCTCACACTTTCATATCTCGGCAAGGGGACCTTCAAACTGCCGCCGAAAAAGTGATGAAGATAAAGAAACTCATACCGATCCTGCTCCTGCTGGCTCTCGTTTCGTGTGCCTCGAAGAAGGAGCCTGTTGAGACAGGAATCTCTCCAGAACAGACACGTAACGAACAGCTCGATGAACTCAGCGCTTATGCTGCCAGCGGTGACGTTCGTGCCGTGCGCAAGGCGGGCAAGATATACCTCGACAGTTTTCCCGACGCTGAAGGATCAGACGATGTCAGGCTCGAAACGGGAAAGGCGAGCATTGAGCTCGGATTCCTTGATGAAGCCTCTGAGATCCTGAAGCCTCTGACATCCGAGGATACGGACCCGGCCATGGCAGCCGAGGTGAACATCCTTCTTGCCGGTATCGACAGTGACAAGGGAAACTTCCCGGAAGCGGCCGAACGGCTGATGATCGCTATGGCTCTCGATCCTTCGGTCAGCGGGCAGGCAAGAGGAAGCCTCTCCAGGGTGGTTCCCATGCTCTCGGCCAGACAGCTCGCTGATCTCCAGGCGGCCTATCCGGCGGCTCCGGGGATAGAACTCGTCTATGAAGGTTCCCTTCTCATGGCGGAAGCCGAGGGTGACACAGCCTCCGTGCGTGAGATCAGATCACATATAGCGGCCCTCGATACGATGGAGACTATGATAGCGCCGATCCCCGGCAGAACAGTGTCACCGGCTGTCGCCAGGCCGGCTGACAGAGGAGCGGGAAATGCTTCCGGTTCGATAGGCCTGATATGCCCCCTTAGCGGCAGGTTCGCCGCGCTCGGCAAGGAATTCCTCAGGGGAGCGACGGTGGCTGTCCGTGAGGCGAGAGAATATGGTGTGACAGGCGTCGAACTGGTCGTCGGGGATACCCGCTCGAACGCCCTCGATGCGAGAAGCTCCACTCTGGTCCTGATCGAAGAGGAAGGGGTCGATGCGATAGTCGGCGGCGTCCTCAGTTCGACGACGACAGCGGCGGCGCAGACCGCGCAGCACAGTGGCACGGTCCTCTACTCACCAGTGGCATCCGAAGAGGGGATCACGGGGATAGGCGATCATATCTTCCAGAGTTCCCAGGATTACGAGACGGAGATCGCCGCGATAGCGCGGGTAGCATGTCTCGAGATGGGCCTGACCAGGATAGCGTTTCTCGCGGAGGACTCTCAGAGATGGCATGCGCTTGCCGATCTCCTCAGGCGAGAGGTGGAAGGGCTCGGGGGAAGACTCTGTGCCATCGACTTCTACGAGCAGGGCAGCACTGATTTCAAACTGAACATAGACCGGATACGAAAGACCGATCCAGAGGCTCTTTTTATTCCGTCCGACACGGAGGATCTCGTACTGATACTTCCGCAGCTCTCGTTCTACGAGTTCGGGGTTCAGCTTCTCGGGACATCGCTGTGGAACTCGAGGAAACTACTCAGGATGGCCGGACGTGACATGGAGGGTTCTGTCTTTCCATCGAAGGACGTCTCGGATTTGAACGAGGAAAGATATCTCGCCGCCGCGGCGCTGACAGGCTACGAGGGCGGGGACGTCAACAGGTTCGTCACAGGCGGATACGACGGTGTGCGAAAGGTGATGGAAGCGATGTCCGCCGCATCCGATTCAGGCCTGCCGCTGCGTGACGAGATGGAGAAGATGCTCAGCGAGAGGCGTCACAACTTCGTCAATCTTATGGCAGGTGACGGGATCAGGTTTAACATCGTGAGAAAGGAGAGGGTGGAGGAATACGTGACCGTTTCCGCTTCTTCCCGCTGACCGCCTCAGTTCAATTCAAATCTCACCAGAAAACTCAGCCAGAACGGTATCGGTTTTCCCCTGTCCATGACGGGCCTGAATTCGAACTGGTTCACCGCGTCGAGCGTAACTTCCTCAAAACTCACATCACCCCTGGTCTTCCTTACCCATGCCTCCTGCACGACTCCCTTGTCGTTTACGTAGACCTCGATGAGTACGTATCCCTCGTGACCGAGTAGCATCGCCTGGGGCGGATAGACGGGCTCCACCATCTTCGTTATAATGTAGTCTTCCCTGTACGGGACCGAGGCATGCGACTCATATGTGCGGATGGCGTCATGCCCCTCGAAGTCATCGTAGATCGGTTCTTCGGGATCCTCCTTCGGTGAGAGCGATGTCTCCGCCTCATCATCCTCGTCCTCTATCTCTTCGCTGTAGATTTCCACCTCGCGGGCGACCATGTCGTGCCGCTCCTCCTCGAAGACATCCGCCTCTATTCCCGAGTCGTCAAGGATCGTGATCTGGGGAAGGATCTGCATCGGTCCCTCGTATCCGACGCTGAATATCCTGTCGACCACCCGCATCTTTTCGAGGCTTACCAGCAGGATGATGAGCAGAAGCAGAGAGACAGGAAGGAGGTAAATCAACCTCTTCCTCAGCTGTTTATCGTATTCCTTGATCTTCTTCAGCATAGTGTTCTCTGTAAATATTGCAGTGACAGTGGAAAAGGTCAAGGAATGGGAGAGGGGCGGGGAGTCCGGCCTGTCATTCCTCTTTATCGAAGCAGTTGACAAGGGAACGCAGGATCGCTTCCGTCTCCATCCCTGTCCAGCGGAAGGAACCTAGTATCTTCTCTGTTCCTTCATCCGAAAGTGCGCCGCCCGAAATAATTATCGCCGGGCAGTTTGTCTGCTGCAGGAAAAGTGCCGCCGATTCGGACGTGACGAAGGTCTTGCATGGAGGTGTCCCCGCAAGACCTGCCGCCAGGCTGTCGGCAAAGAAGGTCCCTCTGACGCTGCCGGGATAGTGAGAGACGAGACAGCTTTCCAGTGTTTCGTCATGTCCGCCGAACATAAGCCCTATGGCAAGGTCCGCTCCGAACCTGTTCACCCTGAATATCCTCTGCTGATCTGACAACTGCTCCTCGCCGTTTCTTGTCACAAGCACCGTTGCGCCGCCGAGGGTCAAAAGTTTTTCCAGTTCCCTGGCGAGCCTCATGTTGACGGTAGCGCCCCGCAGCGCTCCGGCTCCCCTGCCCGCGTCTTCCGTGCCGCCGCCGGCGGGATCGATTACTATCCTCTTTCCGTGAAGAGCTCCCTCGAAGAGAGGGGTCATCCTTGTGGGGTGTAATTCGCCGGTTTCATCCCCGGCCCTGTGAGCAAGCGGCGCGGAAAGATACCCGGGAGCATATACTACCGCTCCGGCGGTGTCGGTCTTCGCGGATCGGATCCATCCCTTTCGATCGGCCCTGGCAGTGGTTCCGTCCGCGAAGAGAAGGACCGCTTCAGGGATCTCTTTCATCGTCAGATCGTTTATCGCGACTGTGAGTAATACAGAACCCGATCCGGCATCATCGAAAGCAAGAGTGTCGACAGCGGAGCCGGACGAAATGATATAAGGTCCGGCGGTATTCTTGCGGATGAAGAGTGCATTTCCTTTTCTCGTAAGGCTTGAGCTTCCGTCCTTTCCGCCGGGGCCGTTCATCGTCACTTTCCTGCCGTCAGCAACAGGGCGGCCTCCAGCATCGAGGACGAGTACGATGAGGTTCTTCCCTCCACCTGCGTACGGAACGGCGGGCATCGGAAGAAAGAATCTCGCCGGTCGGTCGAGCAGCATCTTCTTCGGTCCGAAGGTCGCCGTTCTTCCCCTGACACTCCTCGCCGAGAATGAGACGGTGAATGAGCCGTTCGGTATCGAGGCAGGCATTATGCAGAAGGGATTTCCGCCGTCCCCGGGCTGGAAACAGTCGATCCGCGTGCCGTTTATCTTTGCCTCGAACGACGCGGGATCGACGGGGACACCGGCCCCCGGCTGCACGAAGAACTCGAATTTCGCCGGGGCGGTCAATGTATCCATGCCGGGCCCGGCCGCTTCGATCATCGGTACTCCGTTCGAGAAGTATTCGACGAGGCCGAGGTAGTAGGCCTCCGCCTCCAGTTTTTGCTTTGTCGAGAGTTTGAGTTTTTCCTCGACTTCGGGATTGGAGAGGTAGCTCGCCTCGCCCAGTACCGAGGCACCTGCCTTCGAGTTTCGAAGGACGTAATAGTTGCCGGTCTTGATAGTCGTAGTCTCAATACCGAGGTTCCTCGCGAGATGCGTGTGGATGTCGGTAGCCAGTTCGAGTGACGCGCCGTGGTCAGTGCCTCTGTAGTAGATCTCAATGCCGTTCCTCTGGCGGTCGAGAGCGATGTTCGAGTTGTGATGGATCGAGATGAAGACCTCCGGGTCGAACTCGTTTGCCTTCTCGATCCTTCCGGCAAGGTCATCCTTGAGCATCGCGGCGAGATCAGTTCCGGGCGCGGCCGCACCGGCGGGCAGAAAATCCCTGTCAGAGGATCTCGTCATATGTACCTCGGCGCCTGCATCACTGAGCAGTCCCCAGAGATAGAGGGCGACACCGAGATTGACCTCCGCCTCGCTGAGGCTGTCGGCCCCGATCGCACCATCGTACTCACCGCCATGTCCTGGATCGACGACTATCCGCCGTCCGGCCAGGACAGATGGATCGGAGGCATAGAGCTCCTCGGAAAGATCGGTATAGAGAGAGTCGTAAACTGTTTTTTTACCGCCGCAGCCAGAGAGAAGGGCGGCTCCGAGAAGCATCGATATGAAGATCGTTATGTTCCGGCGTTTCATCTCTTCCTCCACAAAGCCCGTAACCCGTTACATCTGCTGTGTATCAGATAGACCCCCTTCTCATCAAGCGGCAAATTCCGTACCAGCGCGGAAGGCGGCCAGGGAGGGTCTGAAGGGGCCCTGCAAAGAGATGTGAAGAAAACCGACAAACCCGCTTACAATATATTGTTAAAACAGTTGACGGGTACCACTACATATGGTAGAAAATGGCAGGATTAACCGAAGAACGGGCAGGGGTGGAATGGACAGGAAAGCCTCTCTGAGTATATTACCCTCGGTCGAACGGGTTCTCGAGGACGAGAGGATCGCGTCGCGGATCAATCCTGTTTCGCGTCGCGGTATCACCCGTATCGTCAGGGACACTATAGAATCTTACCGGGAAGGGATCGTCAGCGGCGAGGTCAAGGCCGGTGACGATGCCGCCGTTATCCTGGAGAGCGTCGCGGGCGCGGCCGCGCGTGAGATCGGATCGCTCGTCTCCGACAGGCAGCGACGGGTGATCAACGCGACGGGAGTCATCCTGCATACCAACCTCGGTCGGGCGGTACTCGATCCCGCCGCCGCTTCGGCGGTACTGACCGCTGCCTCGGGGTATACCGATCTCGAGATGGATATCAAAAGCGGTTCGAGGATGAACCGCTCGAGAAGGGTCAACGCTCTGCTCCGGGCCATCACGGGATGCGGGGGTGCGCTCGCGGTCAACAATAACGCCGCCGCCGTTCTGCTTGCGGTCGATACCTTCGCGCGCGATGGCGCGGTGGCGGTATCGCGGGGCGAGCTCGTCGAGATAGGAGGGAGCTTCAGGCTTCCCGAGATCCTCGCCCGCGCGGCGGGCAGGGTGATCGAAGTCGGAACTACGAACAGGACACATATCGGGGATTACGAGAGGGCGATCGACGAGGGAGCCACGCTCCTTCTGAAGGTGCATACGAGTAATTACAGGGTCGTCGGATATACTGACGAGGTCACGGTCGCCGCACTCGCTGAACTTGGCAGGAAGAGAGGTGTCCCTGTCATGTACGACCAGGGAAGCGGGATACTCTTTCCGGTCGAGAGCGAAGGTTTTGAGGGAGAGGAGAGCATCTTTCCGGTGCTCGATACAGGAATCGATATTATCTCGTTCAGCGCCGACAAGGTGCTCGGTGGCCCGCAGGCCGGCCTGCTTCTCGGCAACGGGGAGCTTGTCGGCAGGATGAGGGACAATCATATGTCGAGGGCGCTTCGCATCGACAAGATGACGCTGGCCGCCCTCGAGCAGGTCCTCGTCCACTACTGGAACGGGGAGACGGACCGCATCCCGGCGCTCAGGATGATGCTCGAGGACCTCGGATCTCTGCTCACCCGTGCCCGTGACGCCGCTAAGAGACTCGAAGGATCGCTTCCCGACGGCTTTGGTATCGAGGTGATAGAGGGAGAGACATCCATCGGCGGGGGAAGCTTCCCCATTAATCCCTTGCGGACGGCGCTTTTGCGGATTAATCTCAACTCCGGTGAGGCACAGCGCCTCGAGCGTGAGCTCAGAAGGCTCGATCCGCCCGTGCTGGCCAGGGTCCGCGGCGACTCGGTGTTCGTGGATCTCAGGACGGTCCCGTCCGATGAAGAAGATATACTTATCAAAAGTCTCGCTGCGGCGATGAAGAATGTGAAAGAGAAGGAGTGAACGACATGGGCGACGAAGAACGTGGAATGCCCGAAGAGGGACGAAAAGGTGATCACGTCGAGGGTGGATTTTCGATCCTGCTCGGCGAAGAGAGCATCAGGACGTTCATGTCATCGGGAGATTTCTCATCGGCGCGTGAGCTCGACCGCTTTACCGAACTCGGAGCGAAGGTCGAGGGAAGGATCACCGAGGACGGGAGCCGTTCCATCCTCGCGATGTCGGTCGGGGAGAACAGGCTGGCAAGGGACTTCGCGGTTCTTCAGATCGCGCATATACTCGCCAAGCATGGCAGGGATGTCCTGATAGTGGACTTTGATTTTCTTGCTCCCGGTCTTAGCGGGCTCGTCGAGAACCAGGAGGATCAGGGTTTTCTGGATCTTCTCCTCTACGGTAGTTCGCTGAAGACCGTCGCCAGGTCGACGGGCATCGATGGAGTCACTGTCGTAGGGCCCGGTTCTTTTCCCGTGTCGCGCACGATCCCGTTCGCCAAAAAGGAATTTACAAAGGTGCGGGATTTCCTCAGCCGCAGCCATGATGTGATCATATATTGTTCTACGCTGTATACCGACGACGGAACGGTCAATCCGCTCTCTTCGCTTGTCGATTCGATCTTCCTCTCGTGCAGGCTCGAAGAGATGCCGGAAGGTCAGCTCCAGAAAAACCTCGGAGATCTTGGCTCGGAACTTCCGCCCGCCGACCTGGTCTGTTTCGGCGAGGACGGAGCGGCATCACCCGGAGAAAATGAATTCATGCCGCCGGTTCCGGTCAATGAGGAGTCCGGTGAGGAAGGTGTGAAAAGCGGGGAAGAAGACGGGGAGGAAGAAAAGTACGAAGCGGCGGCCATCGAGAAGACAGCCGACCTGGAGAGTGACGGTAAACGCAAGAGCGGAGGGATGAACCTGCCGCGCCTCGTCACGTCGGTCGTCGTCGTCTTCGTCGTGGTCTTTCTCGTCTGGTGGTTCATGATCCACAGGTCGATCTCGACCAAGGAAGGCGAGAGCAGGACAGCTGAACTCGTTCAGAAACAGCGCGACGTCAAGGAGATGAAGGACCGCAGTCAGGATGAGACCACGGTCGCCGGTACGAAGGAAGAGGCTGGAGCGATAATCGGTGACACGGCAACGGTCGAAAAGCCGGAGGTAAAAACGGCGGACGAACCGGTTGTGGAAAAGACCGATGACGGTGCAGCCTCGGGCGACGGGGCCGGCCAGGCACCACCCGTCTCGAAGCCGGTTACGGTAACGCCAGCTCCTGAAGGCTCGTTCTATTCTGTCCACGTAGCCTCGTTCAGGGAAATAAGCAGAGCGGGCACCGAGACCGACTACCTCGAGAAGAAGGGTTACGAAGCGATCGTCATCGCGGCGGAGGTCAATGGCCAGTCCTGGCACAGGGTCTACGTCGGGGAGTTCGAAACAAAAGAAGAAGCCGTAGCGACAAGGCTGCAGCTTCTCGATCTTTCGCGGATAGGTTACGCGAAGGTAGTGACACTAAAGAATTCTGACAACTGATATACGCGGACTAGCGTGGAGGTGCTGAAAGGTGAGTCTTTCCAGACTGGAGATCGTAGGATTCAAATCGTTCATGAATCCGGCCACAATAAATCTGAGGAAAGGCATTACGTGTATCCTCGGACCGAACGGATGCGGAAAGACGAATATCGTCGACGCGGTCAGGTGGGTGCTCGGTGAACAGAGCGCCAGACAGCTTAGAAGCACGAAGATGGAGAATGTCATCTTCAACGGAACAGAGGTCCACAAGCCGACCGGATTCGCGGTCGTCAATATGACGGTGAGCAACGAGAGGGGCGCCTTCCCGCTGGACTATGCCGAGATTACGATCACGCGCAAGGTCTACAGGTCGGGGATCAGCGAATATTTCATCAACAAAGCTCCCTGCAGGCTCAAGGACATAAGGGAACTCTTCGCCGATACGGGAACAGGAAGTCATTCATATTCCGTGATCGAGCAGGAGATGGTCGAGTATGTCCTCAACGACGCTCACGGCGAGCGGAGAGAGATGTTCGAGGAAGCCGCAGGTATCGTCAAGTACAGGATGAGGCGGGAGGAAGCGAAGAGGAAACTCAAGCTTACCGAGAACGATCTTCTCAGGCTCGACGACATCATCGAGGAACTCGGTAAAAACGTCAGGTCCCTGAAGTACCAGGTAGGTAAGGCGAGACGTTACCGCACGATCAGTGACAAGATAAGGGACTACGGAATAATCCATCTGCGCAGGAGCCTGTCCGATCTCCTCGCCGAGAAGAGAGAAGCGGAGAAAGAACTGTCAGGAAGCAGGGAACTGACCGACCGTGACGACGTGTCCCTCGATGAGAAAGAAAAGAAGGTCGAGGAAGAGAAACTGCTCCTCGTCGAACTGGAAAAGAAGAACACCGATCAGCAGAACAAGCGTTACGAGGTCAGGCGAAAGATACAGGGCGCCGAGGAAAAGATCATCCAGTTCAGTGAACGCAAGGGCGAGGCTGAAAGGCTGATCGAGCGTGCCGGCCGTGAGATCGAAGAGGCGAAGACGCGTCTCGGGCGTATCGCTGAGAGGATCGATGGAGTGACTACCGAGGTCGCCGTGACCGGTGAGTCGATCGCTTCGGAGCAGGGGAGCATCAAGGACCTCGCCGGACTGTTCGAGGAAGTCTCCGTGAAGATGGAGAGAATTCAGGGTGAGCTCATCGACCTGAAGCAGACCCAGCTCGATTTCATCCAGGATCAGGCCCGGGTAAAAAGCAGTGTCGAACATTACGAGAAGATACTTGCCGAACTGAATGAAAGAGCCGTCAATCTGCGCGAACGGATCGTCTCTCTCGAATCGGAAACGGCTGAGCTCTCCGGTGAACGCGACGCGCGCGAAGGAGCGTTGAGTGACGCTCAGCGGGTTCTTTCCTCGCTCGAGGATGAGAACACCGAACGCGTTGTGAAGCTCGAGACGGTCGTGAGCGAGATCGGCGCGAACACAGAGACAGTGTCGGAGAAAAAGGAATCGGTCGCCGTCATGAAGAGCCGCTACGAGCTCTACACGAGGATGAAGGAAGATTTCGAGGGATTTCCCGGTGGGGCGAGGCATGTCCTCAAGAAGGGCGATTCGCGCGTAAGGGGCCCTCTCTCAGATATGATCAAGACGAAAAAGGAGTACCGCAAGGCGCTCGAGGCCGTTCTCGGCGGATTGATGGACGGGGTAGTGATCGACAGTATCGGCGGAGCAGTCGACCTCGCACGTGAGCTTTCCGACGGCAAGCTTGGAGGCGCAAGATTTCTCGCCGACGATCCGGGCTGGAAAGCGGATGGCGGAAACGCACCCGAGGCGGCCGGGATGCTCGGTCCGTTCGCGTCATTCGTCAAAACGCCGGACGGGGCGAAGAGGGCGATCGAGCAGCTCCTCGACGGGATATATCTGTTCGACACGATAGAGAACGCGATCGCCTTCATAACATCGGGCGGTGATGCCGCGGGTGCGGTGACGCCTTCCGGGATCTACTATGCGAGAAGCAGGGGGATTTATTTCTCCGGCTCATCCGTAGAAGAGGTGTCGATATTCGGCAGGACCGGTGAGATCGAGAGGCTTGCGGGAGAGATAGCCTCCCTGGAGAAAGATATCGCGGGACTCGACAAAAAGGGCAACTCTCTGCGCGGCGAGAAAGAGACTCTGAGGGAGAGGATCGAGGAGATCGCGAGGCTCTCGACCCGGGCCCGCGAGGAACTCGGCAACAGGCGCGAAGCCTTCCAGGAAGTCGAACGCGAATACATAATGGGCAAGGAAAAGACCTCGATGATGATGAAGTCCTTCGACGAGCTGGAGAACGGGCGCGTCGAGACACTTTCGAAACTCGAGGAAGCGAAACTCGCGCTCGCGATGCAGCAGGGCTCGGGAGATATCTCGGATTCCGAGCGTCTTGAGAAGGAACTCGCCGGATTCAGGAAGAACCGGGAGGAACTCGACGCCGAGCTCACCTCAAGAAAAGTCAGGCTGGCGTCGCTTCATGGAACGCTGGACCGGCAGAACGAGGAGCTGCGCGGGCTGGGCGAGATGGAGAAACAGTTCCGCGCGATAGTGGAACAGAGAAGCGTCGAGATCACATCGGCCGGCGAGGAGACATCAAGGCTCGAACGTTCGATCGAGGAAGAGAGAGCGGGCGTCAAGATTTTCCTCGAAGAGGAGAGCTCCTACGAGCAGGAGATCGGCCTGATGCACGACGTGCTCCAGGAAAAACGCGAGCTGATAGGCGGTATCGAGGGTGAACTCAAGGAGCGTAAGTCTGAGCGTGAGGCGATATTCGAGAAGATCAACGACCTGCGCGTGAACCTCTCGTCGATAGAGACGCGTATGAACGATCTCGTCGACCGCGGGATGGAACTCTACGAGAAGGACCTCGGCACCTACCTCAAGGGAACGGAGACTCCCCTGACCGAGGAAGAGAGACTGATAACGAAAGAGATGCTCGATGCCGAGAAACGCAAGCTCGAGAGTCTCGGGCCTGTCAACCTCGCGGCCGTCGAAGAATATGAAGAGAAGAACGATCGCTTCGAGTTCCTTACGACCCAGAAGGATGACCTGGTAAAGGCCAGGGTGGAACTCGATGAAGCGATAAGGAAGATAAACAGGCGGGCGAGAAAGATGTTCCTCGAGACCTTCAATTCGGTGAAGGCGAATTTCTCCGTGATCTTCGAGGTACTGTTCGAAGGCGGAGAGGCCGACCTCCATCTCGGTGAGGGAAGCGATCCGCTCGAGGTGGACATCATAATCAGGGCCAGGCCGAAAGGGAAGAGGGTCCAGGATATCTCGCTCCTTTCGGGTGGTGAGCGCGCCCTGACAGCGCTTGCGCTTCTGTTCGCCCTCTACAAGGCGAAGCCGAGCCCCTTCTGTATCTTCGACGAGGTGGATGCTCCTCTCGACGATGCGAATATCCAGAGGTTTGTGAAGATGCTGAAGAAGTTCTCCGAGGAGACACAGTTCATCATCATTACTCACAACAAGCGCACGATGGCGGCGGCCGATCAGCTCTTCGGCGTGACGATGGAGGAGAAGGGCGTTTCCAGGCTCGTCTCGGTCGACCTTACAGAGATCGAGGACCTGCTCGCCAGGCGCCAGCCCGCGAAAAAGAAAGAGACCATCGCGGAGCCGGTATCATCCAACTAGGAGAATGACAGGCCGATGAAACGTATCTTCCAGGGACTGAGGAAGACGAGGGAACGCTTTCTGCGCCCTCTGCGTGAAGCCCTCTCCTCGGGCGAACTCGACGAGGAAGCGATCGAGGAGGCCGAGGCGATCCTCTACTCCTCCGATCTCGGTGTCGAGGCGACCGAACGGATCATCGAGAGCATCCGCAGCGGAGGCGCCGGCGATCATATGAAGGCGGTCGCCGATGAGCTGCTTTCGATAATCGATGAGATCCCCGTGCCTCCCGTTCCCGAAGGGAGCCCGAGAGTCATAGTGGTCATCGGCGTGAACGGCGTCGGGAAGACCTCCACTATCGGTAAGCTCGCGGCAAGGTTTGCGGGGGAGGGAAAGAGCGTGATGCTCGCTGCGGGCGATACCTTCCGCGCCGCGGCGATTGACCAGCTCGAGATCTGGGGCGAGAGGACCGGGACTCCCGTGGTCCGACAGAAGATGGGCTCCGATCCTGCCGCTGTCGCGTTCGACGCAGTCCAGTCGGCGAAGGCGAAGGGGGTCGATATCGTGATAGTCGATACCGCCGGGCGGATGCATACGAAGGTCAACCTGATGGAGGAACTGGGCAAGATATTCAGGGTCCTCCGTGACCGGATGGAGGGGATCGCTCTCGAGGCATGGCTCGTCCTCGACGCGAACTCGGGCCAGAACTCGATGCGCCAGGCTGAGGCCTTTACAGAGGGGCTACCGGTTACAGGCATCGTCCTGACCAAGCTCGACAGCACCGCGAAAGGCGGAGCCGTCATCCCGATCCAGCAGAAACTGGGCATTCCCGTACTGTTCGTCGGCGTCGGTGAGGGCGTCGATGACCTCGAACCATTCAACCATTCCGAATTCGTATCTGCTCTCATAGGCGGCTAGTCGGCCGACCCGGATCCACCTGACGCTCTTGACACGGGGCGGCAACTCGTGTAGATTTATACGAAAAGAGGGGGAGCCGTCAGGCTCCCCCAAATGAAGACCTTCGGGGCGGGGTGAGATTCCCCACCGGCGGTAAAAGCCCGCGAATGGGCCGAAAGGCTCACCGATCCGGTGAAATTCCGGTGCCGACAGTTACAGTCTGGATGGGAGAAGGTGGTTCGAGAAACGATCCCCTACGGGTGCGCGCCGTGCGTGTCCCCTCTCCCCATGTTCCCCGACAGTTTAATTATCTGAAAGCGTGTCTACGCGATGAACGATGACCGCCAGTTTATGGAACGGGCCCTCGAGCTCGCCGCTCACGGCACCGGCCTGACCTTTCCCAATCCGCTCGTCGGTGCGGTGATAGTCTCCGGCGGCGAGATCGTCGGAGAAGGATTTCATGCCGGGGCGGGCAAGCCGCACGCCGAGATCGAGGCGATCACCACGGCGGGGGAGAAGGCAAGGGGCGCCGATCTCTATCTCAACCTCGAGCCATGCTGCCATCACGGCCGGACGCCGCCCTGCACCGACGCGATAATACAGGCCGGTATCTCAAGGGTCGTCTTCGCGATATTCGATCCGGACGAACGGGTGCGCGGCGGGGGTGCGCTTCAGCTGAGGGAAAACGGTGTCGATGTCGAGACAGGCGTCATGGCGAGAGAGGCCCTGGAGCTCAACCTCCCCTATGTCCATCGTTCCGCGACGGGCGGTCCGTTCGTGATGCTCAAACTCGCGGTCACCCTTGATGGAAAGATCACGCTGGGCGATGAGAAGTATATCACCTGTTCGGGATCGCTCGAATGCGTTCACGGACTGAGGGCGAGAATGGAGGCGATAGCGGTCGGGTCGGGCACGCTGCGTGCCGATGATCCTTCACTCGACAGGCGCCTCTACGAACGGGAACTCGATCCCCCGGTGAGGATGGTCTTTGATTCGGGCCTGGCATTTCCCCCGGGACATCCCTGGCTCGAAAGAGGAGAGAGGGTGATGATCTACTGCTCCGAAGGGGCCGATGCCGCGAAGATCGCGGGGCTCGAGGAAGCAGGGGCCGAGATCGTCCGGCTCCCCCGGGGAGAAGGCGGACTCGATCTCGACGCGTGGCGCAGTGACCTCTCGACAAGGGGGATCACATCGGTGCTCGTCGAGGGAGGCGCGCGTATCGCCACTTCGATGATGAGAGCCGGCATCCCCGACAGGCTCGTCCTCTTTCACGCGCCGCTTATAGCGGGCGCCGGAGAGACCGGGTGGTACGGGGCCGAAGCGCCCCCCGAACTGAGCGATCTGAACCTTTCATATATCGAGGTCATCGGCGCCGATGTGATGACGGTATACGACAGGCACTATGTGACGGAATATCTCGACACGGTCACGAAGGAGAACAGCGATGTTTACCGGGCTGATTGAGACGACCGGCAGGGTCGTCGCCATGCGCCGGTCCTCACGGGGCGGACGCCTGATGATCGCCTCACCTCTCGAGAGACTCGAGATCGGAGAGAGCGTATCTGTCAACGGCGCCTGCCAGACCGTTGCCGAACTGGGCCGCGGTTCCTTCTCGTGCGATGTCCTGCCCGAAACGCTCCGGGTCACGAACCTCGGGGACCTGAGATCCGGTTCAGCCGTAAATCTCGAACGGGCCCTCGGAGCTGACGCGAGGCTCGGCGGGCACATCGTCAACGGTCATGTCGACGGAGTCGGGAAGGTAACCAGGGTAATCCGGACCCCGCTCGGATTAGAGATAGACGCGGGCCGCGAGCTAGGCCGGTACATGGTCTCGAAAGGATCGGTCGCGGTGGACGGCGTCAGCCTGACAATAGGGCCGGATCCGGCAGGAGGCAGGTTCAGGGTATTTATCATACCGCATACATGGGATTCAACTACTCTCGGTAAGGCCAGACCGGGAAGCAGGGTCAATATAGAAGTGGACATTCTGGCCAAGTACGTAGAGAAGTTCGAGGCATCACGAGAGGTGTGAAGTGGTCAAGGATATCAGTACTGTAGAAGAGGCTCTCGAAGATATCAAGGCGGGTAAGATGATCGTCGTAATCGACGACGAGACCCGTGAGAACGAGGGCGACATAATCATAGCTGCCGAGATGGTAGACGCCGAAGCGGTCAATTTCATCGCGAAGCACGCGAGGGGCCTTATCTGCGTCGCGCTTACGGGCGAGAGGCTCGACAAGCTCCTGCTCGGGATGATGGTCCAGGAGAATACCGCGAAGATGAGTACGCCATTTACGATCTCAGTCGACGCCGTGCAGGGCACGACGACGGGGATATCGGCGTTCGACAGGGCGACGACGATCCGTGCCCTTGTCGATGAGCGTACGAAGCCGGATGATCTCGCCCGGCCCGGACATATCTTCCCTCTGCGGGCCGCCCGCGGAGGCGTGCTCAGGAGAGCCGGCCATACCGAGGCGGCGGTCGACCTTTCAAGGATGGCCGGGCTGAACCCTGCCGGCGTCCTCTGCGAGATCCTCGCCGATGATGGAACGATGGCGAGGGGCCCCGAGCTGACCGTATTCGCGAAGCAGTGGGGCCTGAAGATGATAACGGTGCACGACCTGATCGAGTACAGGCGCAAGAAGGAGAAACTCGTCAGGCGCGAGGCTGAGGCCGAACTTCCGACGAAATACGGCGATTTCCGCCTGATTGCCTACGAGGGAACGGTCGACGGCTCGGAGAGTGTCGCTCTTATCAAGGGTGAGCCGTGGAAGGATGAGAGCGCCCTGGTGCGGGTGCATTCCCAGTGTCTCACCGGTGATGTCTTCGGATCGCGCAGGTGCGACTGCGGCGATCAGCTTTCCAGCGCGCTCGAGCAGATATGCGAGGAAGGTTCGGGAGTATTTCTCTACATCCAGCAGGAGGGGCGCGGGATAGGCCTGGTGAACAAGGTCCGCGCATACGCCCTCCAGGACAATGGAAGGGATACGGTAGAGGCAAACGAGGAACTCGGCTTCCCCGCCGACCTGCGCGACTACGGGATAGGGGCCCAGATACTTGCCGATATTGGCCTGCACAAGATAAGGCTCCTTACGAACAACCCGAAAAAGATAATCGGTCTGAAGGCCTACGGACTTGAAGTCGTCGAGAGGCGGCCGATCGAGATAACACCGAATCTGAAGAACGTAAGGTATTTGTCGACCAAGAGGGACAAGCTCGGGCATCTCTTCGGAGATCTGCACGAGGAGCTCCGGAAAGATGAAGACTGTGACTGTAAATGCAATTCGACGGCGAAAGGAGAGAAAGATGGCTGTTGAGAAGACAGGAAAACTGATAGGGACAGGTATGAAGTTCGCCGTCGTGGCGGGCAGGTTCAATGAACTGGTGACTGAGAGCCTCATCGGGGGCGCGCTCGATTGTCTCGTCCGCCACGGTGTCGAGGATGGAGATATCACGCTGTACAGGGTGCCCGGTTCTTTCGAGATCCCCCAGGCTGTCAGCAAGGCTGCCGGAACGGGCGTCGACGCTGTCGTATGCGTCGGGGCGCTCATCAGGGGTGACACGCCGCACTTCGACATACTGGCGAGCCAGGTGGTAAAGGACATATCGTCGATCGGTGTCGGTACGGGCAAGCCGGTCGCCTTCGGGATAATTACGGCCGATACGCAGGAGCAGGCGCTCGAGCGCGCCGGAAGCAAGGCCGGCAACAAGGGCTGGCAGGCAGCGATGTCGGCGATAGAGATGGTCAGTCTCTGGAAAGAGATCGGCGGCTGATGAGCAAACGCAGAAAAGCAAGGGAGATGGCCCTTCAGACCCTCTATGCCTCAGAGGTCGGAGAGTCTGAGTGGGAGGATGCCCTGGCCGATTCGGTCAAACGCAGGGGGCCGTCCGAGGAGGCATCGGATTACGCCGGGAGGCTGGTGAGCGGGGTCTCGGATTCACGCGAACGGCTCGACGGCATGATCTCGGCCCGCCTGAAGAACTGGAAACTCAGACGGGTGGCGGTGGTCGACAGGATCATCATGGAGATCGCTCTTTACGAGCTGCTCGAGTGCCCCGAAGTCCCCACGGGGGTGATTATCGACGAAGCGATAGAGATAGCCCACAAGTTCAGCTCCGAAAAGGCCGGATCGTTTGTGAACGGAATCCTCGACAAGCTGTCCGGGGAGGTGCGCGGAGGGTGAAGCTGCTCATCTGCTCCGACGTGCACGGGAATATCAGGGCCCTGGATGCCGTGCTGGACGCTTACAGGGATCTCTTGCCGTGCCGGTTCCTCTTTCTCGGGGACGCCGTGGGTTACGGCGCCCACCCGCGTGAGTGCCTCGGCAGGCTTCTCGCCCTCCCCGGGGCGAGCCTCGTCATGGGGAACCACGACCTGGCGGTGCTCAGTCTGAACGAGAGGAAGACCTTCAATACCGACGCCTTCACCGCCCTGGAGTGGACGGTAAACAGGCTTGATGGGAAGTACAACGATCCCCTCGTCAAAAGCTTCGAGATGCTGATCGAGGACGGCGAATACCTCGCCGCTCACGGCTCGCCCCTTTTCCCGGAGGAATTCCCGTACCTGACCACGATCTACGAGGCCGAAAAGGTATTCCAGAAGTTTGATTTTTCGCTCTGTTTTGTAGGGCACACGCATGTCCCTATGGTGTATACTTATGTGGGCGGCCCGAAGAGTCCCGAGCCGGGGAAACCCTTCGCTCTGGACCCTTCAGGCCGCTATATAATTAATCCCGGCAGTGTCGGGCAGCCGAGGGACGGCGATAACCGCGCGTCCTTCATGATATTAGACCCGGATGAGGGTACTGTCACCCTTCACAGGCTCGTGTACAATATCGAGGCGGAAGCGAAGGATATCAAGGCGGCCGGGTTGCCGGAGAGGTTCGCTGAACGCCTGTTCAGGGGCCGCTGAGACGATATGAAAAAAATATCAGAGAAAAAACACTGGGACGATTTCTGGAACGTATCGGGAGATGCGGTCGAGATCTATGACAACGAGGGCCGCGTCAGCAGGCATTACATGAAGGTGAGGCCGCTGGAGGGCCTGAGGATCCTCGAGGTAGGCGCGGGAACGGGCCGGGACGGTATCTTCATGGCCTCGCAGGGGGCATCTGTCGTCTCGCTCGATTACAGCATGCCGAGCCTCGGAATGGTAAGAAGCCAGATCCCCGACGGGGCCGAGGTGAGCCTCTGCTGCGGTGACGCTTTCTCGCTGCCCTTCAGCGACGGGACATTCGATCTCGTCTTTCACCAGGGGCTGCTCGAACATTTCCGCAATCCGGAGGATATGCTGGCCGAGCATCACAGAGTACTGAAGCCGGGCGGGCACATCCTTGTCGACGTTCCGCAGAGGTGGCACTACTACACCGCCCTGAAGCACGCGTTGATAGCGGCCGGTAAATGGTTCGCCGGCTGGGAGACCGAGTTTTCCCCTCGCGAGCTGGAGAAGATGCTTCGCGGACAATCGTTCACAGTCGTCGGGACATATGGCGAATGGCTCAATCCGCCGATCTGGTACAGGATACTGAGAAAGGGGACGGGAGCAAAGCTCCCTATGTATCCCCGTATCTTCACCTCTACCCGGAAGGCCTTTGCCGGCCTTCGCGCGGGACTGCTTTCGATGAGGCCGGTACTGTACACGACAGTGGTGATCGGGACGATAGCGAGAAAGGACTGACGCGGACACGATGAAGATCCTCGCGATGAACTGGAGAGACATGCACCATCCCGAGGCGGGAGGGGCCGAGG
Organism: uncultured bacterium; assembly: GCA_964457905.1. Classification (GTDB taxonomy): domain Bacteria; phylum Krumholzibacteriota; class Krumholzibacteriia; order Krumholzibacteriales; family Krumholzibacteriaceae; genus JAUWCL01. The sequence continues at coordinate 23,957 of CAYWGA010000019.1, forward strand.
TCCATCTCCATGAGATACTCACTCACCTTGTACTGTGGGGCCATGAGACCACCCTGATCTCTTCCGGGTTTCCCGGCTGTTCCGCCGTCGACGAGATCGACGGAATAAGGATCCTGCGCCACGGGCACTGGTTCGACGCGAACTTCACGCTCCCTCTTTTCGCGAAGAGGCACATGAAGGATGAGAAATACGATGTCGTCATCGAGGATATAAACAAGCTGCCCTTTTTCATGCCCCGCTACACGAAGGTTCCCGTCGTGCCGGTCATTCCGCACCTGTTCGGAACGACCGTCTTTCGCGAGGCGAACTGGGTGATCGGAAGCTATGTCGTCACGGCGGAAAGACTCATACCGTCTGTATTCAGGACAAACAGGTTTATGGTCATCAGTCCCAGCACACGGGACGATCTCGTCGCCCGGGGCATCCCGGCGGAACGCGTCGATGTCATCCTCTGCGGGCTCGACCATGGCAGGTACCGTGATCTTGGACTGGAGCGGTACGAGCAGCCGACGATCGTCCACCTCGGACGGTTGAGAAAGTACAAGAGTGTCGAGATCGCCATGAAGGCGATGGAGACAGTGAAAAAAAAGGTCCCCGACGCGAGACTCGTTATAGTCGGCGACGGGCCGTGGCGCCCCGAACTGGAGAAATATGCCGCCGGGCTCGGCCTTGGGGATACGATAGAGTTTACCGGATACCTCAGCGGGGATGAGCTCGTGGAGATGCTCAACAGGTCCCATCTGCTCTTCAATCCAAGCCCCAAGGAGGGCTGGGGACTGACCGTCATCGAGGCTAACGCCTGCGGTGTGCCGGTCGTAGCGAGCGATCGTCCAGGGCTGAAGGATTCGGTGGTAGACGGAGTGACCGGATTTCTCGTTCCATACGGCGACGCTACCGCTTTCGGGGAGAATGCCGCCAGACTGCTGACCGACGGGGAACTCTGGACCAGGATGAGCGCGGCAGCGATCGAGAGGACCGGGGAGCTTACCTGGGAGCGATGTGCGCGTGAGACTGAGCAGGTCCTGCTCTCGGTCATCGGCAGCGGCAGTGAAGGGAGCTCCAGTGGATAAGAAACGCGCCGGATTGCAGCTGCTGAAGATAACGGTCAGCGCCGGGCTTATCGCGATACTCCTCTACCGGATATCTCCCGGAAGGCTGCTTGAGCACCTGGAGAATATCGACCCTCTATGGATGGCCGTCGCGGTGGCGATATTTCTGGCCAGCTCCCTGCTCGGCGCTCTGCAGTGGCACCTTCTCCTTTCAGCGGGAGGAGTGAAGATGCCGGTTGCGAGGACATTCAGCCTCTACTTCACGGGGCTCTTTTTCAACAACCTGCTGCCTACCAATGTCGGCGGGGACGCTTACAAGATATACGATGTGGTAAAGACGGGGTACGACCCGCACAAGGTATTCGCCATAACGCTCCTCGACAGGGTCATAGGGATAACCGGCCTGTGCCTGCTTGCCCTGGCCGCCTCGCTGGGCCTCTTATTGACCGGCGGCACGGCCGACCTCGGGCTGTATGCCCTCGTCTTTGCCGGGTGCATCCTTCCTGTCCTGGCGCTGACGCTGAGCAAGAGGATCTCGACTCCTGTCAGGAAGACCCTTTCCCGGATTAAGCTGTGGGGGATAGGGGAGAGGCTCGAACTCGTATTCAGCCATATGGGCTCTTTCCGCAGCTTTCCTTCGCTGCTCGGAAAAGTGATAGCCCTGACGCTGACGATACAGATATTGAGGATAACGACACACCTCGCTGTCGCTGTCGCGCTCGGTATACATCCCGGTCTCCGTGAGATGCTGCATTTCTTCGTATTCGTCCCGCTTCTCGGCCTGATAATGATACTTCCGATATCGATCAACGGATTGGGCCTGAGGGAGGGGGCGGGTATTCTGCTCTTTGCGAGGATAGGATTCTCAGAGGAAGAGGCGTTTCTGATGGAGTTTCTCACATATGTCGTTATGGTAGGGGTGAGCCTGATAGGCGGGGTCCTCTTCCTGAAGCGCCAGATCACCGGATCGATTTCGATGGATAAAGATACCGGTTCCGGAGTATAAATACGGGAACCTGAAGAGAAGAAAGGTAGATAGAATGTCCGACAGGACCATTACGAAGCTGACAGCCGCCGCAGTCTTTCTTACGAGCCTTGTCGTCTATATCATGACGATGGCGGCTACCGTCTCGTTCTGGGACGCGGGCGAGTTTATCGCCGTCTCGCATATCCTCGGAATACCCCATTCCCCGGGCACGCCGATGTACGTCCTCGTCGGACGCGTCTTCGCGATGCTTCCGCTGGCCATATCGGTGGCACAGAGGGTCAATCTGCTTTCGGCGTTCACCGCCGCTCTCGGCGTCATGATGGTCTACCTGATCATCTCCGAGGTCGTACGGTTCATGTTCGGAGAGGCGAAGACAGCTGCCGAAAGGATCGCGATCCATACCGGAGGGCTCGTCGGAGCGCTCTTCCTGATGTTCAGCGACACATACTGGACGGACGCGACAGAGGCCGAGGTCTACGCTCTGAGCGCGTTCGTCATGGGACTCTGTACATACCTCGCCCTGAGGTGGCTCAGGGCGCATTCAGACGACACCTCTATCGGAGGTGTCGACGCGGCCGATCCCGGACGCTCGCGCGGCTTCGTGCTGCTTATCATCTACCTGCTTTCTCTCGGTATAGGTTTTCATCTCGGTACGATACTTGTCTACGGCGGGATCTTCCTCCTGATCCTCATGGTGAAGAATAAATCCTTCAGCAACTTCGAGCTTCTCGTGATCACCTTCGGGATGGCGGTGGTCCTCGCCGACATGACACTTCACCGTAACACGACCCTTACCCTCGTCGGGCTCGCGTTATTCGGGATCCTGCTGATCTGGACCACGATATCGGAGAGCAAGTTCGCGCTGATCGCGTCACTGCTCTTTATCCTCGGGATATCGGTCCATCTCTTCATGTTCATAAGGTCGTTCCACGATCCGGCGATAGATATGGTCGATCCGCAGAACTGGGACGCGATGTACGCGCATCTGCGCAGGGAACAGTACCCGCCGATAAACGTCTTCGCGAGAAAGGCGTCGCTGCTCTTCCAGATGCAGCACTTCTGGAACTACTTCACCGAGCAGTTCCGGCTCCTCGGCGATGTTCGCCTCGGCTTCTTCAACCTCGGAGTGGCGAGCGTGATCGTCCCCCTGACCCTCGGCATATGGGGCATCGTGGCCAACTTCATCAGGGAAAAGAAGACCTGGGTGCTGAACTTCACCGTCCTGGCGCTCAACTCGATCGGCCTGATCATATTCCTCAATTTCAGCGACAGCGAGGTCAGGGAGCGCGACTACTTCTACGGCGGAGCGTTCTTCTACTTTTCGATATTCATCGGCATCGGGGCGTCGGCCCTGATAACCATGGTCATAGACGAGGTAAGGGCGAGATCGAAGGATGCGCTGAAGTGGGCCGCGGCTGTCGCGGTGGTGCTGGTGATCCTCGCTATAATGCCGGCGAAGTACCAGTGGTTCAGCCACGACCGCTCGGAGAACTACGTCCCGCGCGACTACGCGTATAACATACTCGCCGGGCTCGAGCCCGACGCGATCATATTCACCAATGGCGACAACGACACATATCCGCTCTGGTACATACAGATGGTCGAGGGGTTCAGGCCCGACGTCAATGTTGCCAACCTTCAGCTGCTCAATACCGACTGGTACATCATGCAGCTCCGTGACCGCAAGCCGACGATGCCGATATCACTGAATGACGACGAGATCCGCCGGATGAGGCCGATGGCGCTCAAAGGGGGCGGTGTCGCCTGGAAGAAGGACCTGATAATACAGCACATCATCAAGGAGGCGAACTGGAAGCGGCCGATCTACTTCGCCGTCACGGTTCCCCACGAGGCGTGGAAGCCGTACTCCGATTATCTCGAGATGCAGGGGATGGCGCGAAAACTCGTCACCAGCCAGAAGAAATACCAGACTAACCGGTTCATGCTCCGCCGCAATTTCGAGGAGATATTCGAGTTCCGCGGCGTAATAGGGCCCGATGGCAAGAGGGACGAGACGAGCTACAAGTCGCAGTATACCCAGGGGATGTTCCAGAACTTCGCCGTCGCCTCGATGGAGTTGGCGAGGCTCAGCGCCCTGGAAAAGGATTATGAAGAGGCTCTGAAGTGGACCGAGCTCACCGCGCAGCTCAAGCCCGATTTCGATTTCCCCGACAGGGTGCTGGGACTCTACTACGCCAGGACGGGACAGGTCGAACGGGGGATCGAACATTACGAGAGTGTACTGGAGGCGGAGCCGCAGAGGGGCGAGCTCTGGCTTGGACTGGCGAGGATCTACGAGGAGAACGGAGAGCATGACAAGGCCATAATGGTTCTCCGTAGGGGGATTCAGGCATCCCCGGGCCACAGGGACCTCTATGCGAACGGTTTCTATTCATCCGCCAGGGCGAACAGGCTCCCCGACGCCAAGTCGTTTATCCAGGCATGGCTCGACAGGCATCCGGGGGACAAGGAGTTCCGCTCGCTGCTCGATAATTTCGATCAGGTCATCTATGACGAGTTCGGCGTCGGAGAGCCGCCCGACACCTCCGGCCGGACCGGGCAGAAATGACTTCCAAACGCTTTGGAATTATAATAAATTAATCGGGTTAAGCCGGATTATGGCCTGTTGCGACTGGACCCTTTATGTCCGATAACGCTGTCCGCCGCCTGATGGCGGCCCTGATATTTCTGACCAGCCTGACCATCTACTTGATGACGATGGCGGCGACCGTCTCGTTCTGGGACGCGGGGGAATTCATCGCCGTCTCGCATATCCTCGGAATACCCCATTCCCCGGGCACGCCGATGTACGTCCTCGTCGGACGCGTCTTCGCGATGCTTCCGCTGGCCATATCGGTGGCACAGAGGGTCAATCTGCTTTCGGCGTTCACCGCCGCTCTCGGCGTCATGATGGTCTACCTGATCATCTCCGAGGTCGTACGGTTCATGTTCGGAGAGGCGAAGACAGCTGCCGAAAGGATCGCGTACCATGCCGGCGGGCTCGTCGGCTCCCTCTTCCTGATGTTCAGCGACACATACTGGACAGACGCGACAGAGGCCGAAGTGTACGCTCTCAGCGCGTTCGTAATGGGACTCTGTACCTATCTCGCCCTGAGGTGGCTCCGGGATCCCGCGGGAAGGCTCAGCAGCGAGGAGCGCGAAGCGCTTAAAAGTGAAAAAGGAAGCGACGCGGCGAAGGCGATCGCCGACATCGAGGCTGAGAGAGGCGGCCATTCGAGGAACCTCATCCTCTTCGTCCTCTACCTGCTCTCGCTCGGCATAGGTTTTCACCTCGGTACGATACTTGTCTACGGCGGTATCTTCTTCATGATCATGATGGTCAGGGAGAAGTCGTTCAGCAGCACCGAGCTGATCATATTCACCTTCGGTATGGCTGTCGTCCTCGCTGATATGACACTTCACAGGAGCACTTCGCTGACCCAGGCAGGGCTGGCGGTATTCGGGATCCTGCTGGTCTGGACCACGATATCGAAGGGGAAGTTCGCGCTCTACGCGACGCTCCTCTTTGTCCTCGGGGTCTCTGTGCATCTCTTCATGTTCATACGATCGTTCCACGATCCGGCGATAGATATGGTCGACCCGCAGAACTGGGACGCGATGTACGCGCATCTGCGCAGGGAGCAGTACCCGCCGATAAACGTCTTCGCGAGGAAGGCATCGCTGCTCTTCCAGATAAAGCACTTCTGGAACTACTTCACCGAGCAGTTCCGGCTCCTCGGCGATGTTCGCCTCGGCTTCTTCAACCTCGGAGTGGCGAGCGTGATCGTCCCCCTGACCCTCGGCATATGGGGCATCGTGGCCAACTTCATCAGGGAAAAGAAGACCTGGGTGCTGAACTTCACCGTCCTGGCGCTCAACTCGATCGGCCTGATCATATTCCTCAATTTCAGCGACAGCGAGGTCAGGGAGCGCGACTACTTCTACGGCGGAGCGTTCTTCTACTTTTCGATATTCATCGGCATCGGGGCGTCGGCCCTGATAACCATGGTCATAGACGAGGTAAGGGCGAGATCGAAGGATGCGCTGAAGTGGGCCGCGGCTGTCGCGGTGGTGCTGGTGATCCTCGCGATAATGCCGGCGAAGTACCAGTGGTTCAGCCACGACCGCTCGGAGGATTACGTTCCGCGCGACTACGCGTATAATATACTCGCGGCGCTCGAGCCCGACGCGATCATATTCACCAATGGCGACAACGATACATATCCGCTCTGGTACATACAGATGGTCGAGGGGTTCAGGCCCGACGTGAACATAACGAACCTTTCCCTGCTCAACACGACCTGGTACGTGAAACAACTCCGTGACAGGAAGCCGTCCGTACCGATCACGCTCACCGATCCCGAGATCGAGAGGCTCCGTCCGATGGTGCTCAAGGACGGCGGCGTTGCGTGGAGGCGCGATCTCGTGATGCAGCATATAATCCAGGAGACCAACTGGAAGAGGCCGATATATGTCGCCGTGACGGTTCCCCCGGAGATATGGAACCCCTACTCCGAGTATCTCGAGATGCAGGGGATGGTCCGCAAGCTTGTTACGGCTAAGAAGAAGTTCCAGATCAACGAGTTCCAGATGAGGCGCAACTTCGAGGAGATCTACGAGTTCCGCGGCGTACTGACCGATGACTGGAAGGTCGACGATTCGATCTTCAGGGGGGTCGACACGCGGGGCATGTTCATCAATTTCGCGGTTGCCGCTTTCCAGCTCGCCCAGAAGGCCTCTGTGAGGAAGGAATACACCGAGGCGGTCAGATGGGCGGAGCTGTCATACAGCCTCAATCCCGATTTCGATTTTTCGAGGAGATACCTCGGCCTTTACTATAGCCGTGCCGGCCAGTTCGACAAGGCGATCGAGCACTACATGAGGGAGATAGAGCGTGATCCCTCGAGCGGCGACTACTGGATGGGCCTCGCGAGCATATATGAGGACAGCGGGGATACGGAGGGCGCGCTCGGGATACTCGAAAGAGCGGTCGTCTCCGCGCCGACACACAGGGACCTCTATGGACACGGCTTCAGACTGTCCGCTATCCTCGGCAGGAGGGAACAGGCGAAAGGATTCGTCCGCGGCTGGCTCGACAGGAACCCGGGGGACAAGGAATTCAGACAATTATACGACAACATCGACAAGGTGCTCGATACAGAGTTCGGGGCCGGCGGATCGTCGGAACCGGATTCGTCCGGGAGGCAAAGTGAACAGTAAGGCACTGGTGACCGGCGCGGCGGGATTCATCGGATCTCATCTCAGCGAAAGACTCGTGTCCGATGGATGGACGGTGACCGGCATCGACAGCTTCACCGACTACTACGACCCGCAGAGGAAGAGGAACAATATCTCCGGCCTTCTGGGATCGAAGGAGTTCACCCTCGTCGAGGAGGACCTTAACAGCTGCGACCTCGCCGCCCATCTCGATGGCGTCTCGTGCGTCTTTCACCTGGCCGCCCAGGCCGGAGTGAGGAGGAGCTGGGGCGCGGAATTCTCACACTATATCGATTCGAACATCCTCGCCACGCAGAAGCTGCTCGAGGCGATGAAAGACACGGGAATACCGATCGTATACTCGAGTTCGAGCTCGGTATACGGCGATACGAGGGACCTTCCGATGCGGGAGGAACATGTCACCAGCCCTGTCTCCCCTTACGGGGCGACCAAGCTCTCGGCGGAACATCTCTGCGAACTATACCGTGTCAACTTCGGGGTCCGTTACGCGGCCCTGCGGTATTTCACCGTTTACGGCCCGAGGCAGAGGCCCGACATGGCCTTTTCCAGATTCACGATGGCCGCGCTCAGCGGGGGTGAGATAGAGGTCTACGGAGACGGAAAACAGACAAGAGATTTCACGTTCGTCCTCGACGCTGTCGAGGCGAACATGCTCGCCTCCCGGTACGAGGGAGACGGGGATATATTCAATATCGGCGGTGGAAGCAGGAGCTCGGTCCTCGAGGTGATAGAGATCATACGCCGGGAGACGGGCGGCGACCCCGCTGTCCGCTTCATGGAAAAGGCGAGAGGCGACGTCCTCGATACATGGGCCGATACATCGAAAGCCCAGCGGGAGCTCGGCTTCAAACCGACCATCGGTCTCGAGGAAGGGCTGAAGCGCGAGATCGAATGGTATCGGAACAATTCCTGACACGGAAGACCGGAGGTTGTCCTTGGAAAGCGCAAGAAAATACAGCGTAACAGTCATCGTCCCGACATATAACGAGGAGGGAAGCCTCGAAGAGCTCTACAGGCGCCTCACCACGATGCTCGAGGGAAACGCCTCCGCCCATGAGCTTCTCTTTATCGATGACGGCTCGACAGACTCATCACTTCAGATCATCAGGAAGCTCAGGGAGAGCGACAGGCGGGTCAAGATCATCAGCTTCGCGAGGAATTACGGGAAATCCCCCGCTCTCGATGAGGCCTTCAAGGTGGCGAAGGGAGAGATCGTAGTTACTATCGACGCCGACCTTCAGGACAATCCGGATGAGATACCGGCCATGATCGCAAAGCTCGACGAGGGATACGACCTCATCTCGGGCTGGAAACGTGACAGGCAGGATCCGATAACGAAGACCTGGCCGTCTAAACTCTTCAACTTCACCACCTCGGTGGCGAGCGGCGTCAAGCTTCATGACTTCAACTGCGGCCTGAAGGTCTACCGCCGGGAGGTCGTCAAGAGGATTCATATATACGGCGAGCTCCACAGGTTCATCCCGGTACTTGCCGGATGGGAAGGATTCAGGATCGGAGAGATGAAGGTCTCCCATTTCGAAAGGCAGTTCGGCAAGAGCAAGTACGGAGCGAGAAGGCTGCTCAACGGGATGTTCGACCTGATGACGGTGATGTTCATAACGCGCCGGTCGACGACTCCGCTCCATCTCTTCGGCAGGATAGCCTTTTTCTTCTTAGCCGGCGGGGGCCTGATCAATCTCTACTTCCTCATACAGTGGATAATGGGAAAGGGGCTTCACGTAAGACCGCTGATGGTCCTCGGTATGATAATGATCGTCATCGCGATACAGATCGGCTCGATAGGGCTGGTTGCCGAACTGTATTCCTCGAAGATGGAGAGGACCTTTGCCTTCCGTGAATACGAGATAGATGACCAGTAGTGAAGAAAAAGACCGGAGACTCAGGATCTGCCTGGTAGGACCGGCCTGGCCCTTCCGCGGCGGCATCTCCCATTACAACACGAGCCTCGCCCGGGAACTGGGCCGTCGCCATGACGTGAGCGTCGTCAACTTCTCGAGGCTCTATCCAGATTTCCTTTTCCCCGGAAAGACCCAGTACGATGAGAGCGAGTCGACTCACCGCGTCGAGTCGGAGCGGCTGATAGACTCTATCAATCCCTTAACCTGGATAAGGGCGGGGTTCAGGATCGCCAGGATGAAGCCGGATGTGACCGTCGTTCAGTGGTGGCACCCCTACTTCGCACCCGCGCTCGTGAAGATATGCGCGATCCTGAGGATGTTCAGCTCCACGAGGATAATATTCATCTGCCATAACGTTGTTCCGCACGAGACATCCCCGATAGACAGGTTCCTCTCATCGACGGCATTTCGCGTCTCCCACGACTTTATCGTCCAGTCGGGGGAGGACAGGGAGAATCTGCTGAAGATCAGGAAGAAAGCGAATGTCATCTCGCATCCACTGCCGATATTCGATTTCTTCAGGAGCGGTGAGATGAGCAGGGAAGAGGCCCGCACCTCGCTCGGGCAGCCCGGCGGACCGCTTCTCCTCTTCTTCGGACTGATACGTCCGTACAAGGGTCTGCGTCACCTTATCGAGGCGATGCCTTCGATAGTCGAGCGGACAGGGGCGAAGCTCCTTGTCGTCGGAGAGTTCTACGAGGACAGCGCCCCGTACTTCGAGCTCGCGGAGCGGCTCGGCGTTTCCGGCTCGATCGAGTTTGTCGACAGGTATATAGCGAACGAGGAGGTCGCGGCCTATTTTACCGCTGCCGATCTCGTCATGCTCCCCTATATCACGGCTACACAGAGCGCGATCGCCCAGGTCGCGGTCGCCTTCGACCGGCCGATGATCGCTACCAGGGTCGGCGGCCTTCCGGAGGTCGTCACAGAGGGAAAGACGGGATTCATCGTCCCCCCGGAGGACCCCGCGGCGATGGCCGATGCGGTCGCCAGGTTCTTCGACGAGGGGTGGGGCGGGAGGATGGCTCCCAATTTCGCTGAGGAGAAGAAGCGTTTCTCATGGTCCTCGCTGGCGGACGCCATCGAGGATCTCTATTCGGCCTTTTCCGGGAGCAGGTGAGATGGACCCTCGGACCGTGCATGTCATCATCCTCAACTGGAACGGCCGCGATGTGCTCGGCCCCTGCCTCGAATCCCTCAAGCGTGTCACCGATCCGCCTCTCGAGATAATCGTGGTCGATAACGGTTCTACCGACTCTTCACAGGATATAGTCGGGGAGAAATTCCCCGGTGTGGAACTGATAGAGAACGGCAGGAACCTTCTTTTTGCGGCAGGTAACAATGTCGGTATTGCCGCCGCCCTCGACAGGGGAGCGCGATACATTCTTCTGCTGAACAATGATACTGAGGTCGATCCTGAATTCGCGGCGGAGATGCTCGCCGCGTTCGACGATCCGCGGATCGGCATCGCGGGGCCGAAGATATTTTACTTCGACGATCCGGGGAGGATCTGGTACGGAGGGGGAGGATTCAACCGGCTCACCGGTGTGCCGTTCCACCACTCGCTCCGCAGGCTGGATACCTCCTTCGAGGATGCGCCGGGCAGGACGGCATGGGTGACCGGGTGTGCCCTGATGGCGAGGCGGGAGGTCTACGAAGAGATCGGCTCCCTTGACCCGTCGTACACGATCTATTGCGAGGATGTCGATTTCTGCCTTCGGGCAGCGGAGGCGGGCTGGAAACTGAGTTATATCCCCTCCGCGAAGGTGTGGCACAAGGTCAGTTCGAGCAGCGGGGGAGGTATGACGCCCTTCAAGCTCGAGAACAGGATCGCCAGCACCGTAAAGCTTTTTTCGAGGCACAGGCCGCTCTGGTGGCGGGCGCTCCTGTTTCCTGTCCATATCGCCGGATTCCTCGGATTATCCCTCGGTCTTCTCCTCTCAGGGAGATGGAAACTGTTCTCCGCGGCGATAAAAGGGGGTGCGAGGGCGTGCGGGACTCGATCAGGCTGAACGGATAACGGGATTTTGGCCATTTACCGGCCGATGTGAAAGTGATACAATTAGTTGGGTGACATGCCCCTGTATAGATAGAGGAGAGTTTCTTGGCAGGAAAGAGCAAGCCGGCCGGTCCGGTCAGTGAAGCGTTCGATCCCGTCGGCAGCTTCGATTCCATGAAGGGGTGGAAAAGGGGTATTGCCGCGGTCGTGGTCCTCGTGGCCGTGATCGCTATACTTGTGCCCGAGCTCGTCTTTCTCGACGATGTCTTCATCGCGCCGGACACGAAGGCTCCGATGAGCTTCCGGACGGTCGGGATGAAGAGCCTCGAAGAGGGGACCTATCCGCTTTGGAACCCGTATCTCTTCTGCGGGATGCCCAGTTTCTCCAGCCTCGCCTATGCCCCTTACGTTTACCCGGTGGCGTTCGTAACACATATACTCTTCACATACGCGGGATTCCCCGCGATGACATGGTTGCTGCTCCACTACCTTCTCGCCGGCGCGGGGATCTATCTTCTGGCAAGGTCATACGGTGTGAGGCCTTCGATCTCACTGCTGGCCGGCGCGGTCTTCATGATAATGCCGAATATCGTCGCCGCTGGAGCGAACGGCCACGGGTCCAAGGTCTGCGCCATGGCCTGGATGCCGCTGGCGCTTCTCTTCGCCAGGGGTATCTTCGAGAACAGGAACAGGAACAGGATCGGTTCCGCGGCGGTGCTCGCGATCGTACTCGGAATGCAGATGCTGCGCGGCCATCTTCAGATCTCATACTACACATTTCTGCTTATAGGACTTTTGTTCATATTCGAAGCCGTCGGACTCTTCAGGGAAGGCAAGCGAAGGGAGGCGCTCACAGGAACAGCGCTTCTGGCCTCCTCATTCGTGCTCGCCCTCGGGATCGCGGCGGTGCTCGTGTTCCCGGTCAGGGAGTATGCCGACTGGTCGATACGCGGAGGCAGCGGCGGCGGACTCGACTATGATTACGCGACAGGATGGAGTCTCTCCCCGAAGGAGATCATGACTTTCTTCCTGCCGTGGTCCTCCGGATTCGGCAAGGTGACCTACTGGGGCAGCATGCCCTTTACCGACTATCCCAACTATCTCGGCCAGGTGACGGCGCTCTTCGCCTTCATCGGAGCCGTTATCGTAAAGGGGAGGGCGAAGTGGTTCCTTCTGGCCGCCGCTGTCCTCGCAACGATGATAAGTTTCGGGAAGCACTTCCCCGTCCTGTACGATCCGCTCTTCAGGTTCCTGCCGTGGTTCGACAAGTTCCGGGTCCCCGTGATGATATTGATCGTCCAGCAACTCGTACTCGTCGTCCTGGCAGCGCTGGGTATCGAGGAAGTGATGCGCAGGGCCGAAGAGGACACTCTTCCCGAATCGCTCAGAGCGGGCAGGCTGAAATGGGTACTGATCGCGTGCGCGGCGGTGCTTGTGCTCGTTCTAATATCCGCAGGCTCGATCCGCTCCGCGATAGAGTCGAACCCCGCAGTGAGAGCGAGGGTAAAGGGGGAGTGGGCGGCATTCGCTGCCGGCCGTTTCGCGAACGATCTCGTCAGGACATGGTTCTTCCTCCTCCTGACGGCTGGAGCGGTCTTCCTGGCGGCGAAGCGCAGAATCAGTACGGGCCTGGTGATCGGTGCGCTCGCGCTTATAGCGATCGCCGACCTGATCACGATCGACAGTTCTATAGTCAGGCCGGACAAGACATGGCGGTCCTCGAATTACAGGCTGATCAATCCGCTTTCGAAGAAAGAGGGCCTGAAGACGCCGACCGAGACAGTCAGATACCTGTCCGAAAGAGATGGATATTTCAGGGTATTCCCCGTTCCAGCCTCGAGGCCGGGCAGCTGGAGCCACAACGTCTTTCCGTTCAGTGACAACAGCTATATGATGTCCGGCGTTTTCTCGATGGGCGGCTATCACGCCGCGAAGATGAAGAACTACCAGGATGTGATGGATGCGATGTTCGGCGTATTCAACAGCGGCGGCATGCCTCTTCCCATCCTCAATATGCTCAACGCGAGATACTTCCATTCGATGTTCCCGATATTCAGGGAGAATTCGCCCTTCCCCCTTCTCTTCGAGAGGGAGAAGAGCTACATATACGAGAATCCCTATGTCCTTCCGAGGGTTTACATGACGGGCAGCTATCAGGTGATGAAACACGAAGAGGCCCTTGCGGCGATCGTCTCACAGGATTTCGATCCTGCCACGGTCACACTGCTCGAGAAGGAGCCGCGGTCCGCCGTCGAATCGGCCGAGGGAAGCTCGGCTGAGATAGTCTCGTACGGGCTGAATTCGATTTCAATAAATGCGCATGTGGAGAAACCATGCATAATGGTGCTGAGCGAGATAGACTATCCGGACTGGGCAGCAAAAGTAGGCGGCGAGGAAAGAGAGATCCTCACGGCTAACTACTGTCTCCGGGCGCTGCCGCTCGAGGCGGGAGACCACGAGATAATCTTCGAGTACAGGTCCCCCGTCATCAGGAAGTCTCTGATACTGTCGGTCGTATCGCTTCTGTTCGCCGTCGCGGCAGCGGTGGTCCCGGCAGTTATAACGGGAAGAAAGGGATAGAGAATTGAAAGCGCTCATCATCGTGCCGACATACAACGAGAAGGAAAATATCGACGAGATCATCAATGCTGTCCTCGCCCTGGGCGAGGAATATGAGATCCTCGTCGTAGACGACAACTCTCCCGACGGTACGGGGGATATCGTTGACGCCAGGGCCTCCGGGCAGCCCCGGATACACGCCATCCACCGGGAAAGCAAGCTCGGGCTGGGCTCGGCCTACATAGCGGGATTCAAGTGGGCGCTGGCAAATACCGATACCCAGTTCGTTTTCGAGATGGACGCCGATTTCTCTCACGACCCGGGCGTAATACCGGAATTCATCGAGGCTGCCGAGGGACGTGACCTTGTGATAGGTTCGAGATACCTGCACGGTATTACGGTCATCAACTGGCCGCTGAGAAGGTTGATCCTCAGTTACGGCGCGAACGTATATACGAAGATCATCACCGGCCTGCCGCTGAAGGACTCCACCGGCGGGTTCAAGTGTTTCAGGCGCGAGACACTCGAGCAGCTGCCTCTCGATACGATAAGAAGCGACGGATATTCGTTCCAGATCGAGATGAACTTCTTCTGCTGGAAGAAGGGATTCCGTATTGTCGAGATACCGATCATCTTTACCGACAGGCGGGTCGGCATCTCGAAGATGTCGCGCAAGATCGTCTGGGAAGCGATGTTCATGGTCTGGA
>CAYWGA010000020.1:0-37634 GCA_964457905.1 uncultured bacterium
GTGCTCCCATTCAGAGGTCAGGCTGCCGAGGCGGGGCTCGAGGTATTCGAGTACTCGCCCCGAGAGGTAAAAGCAAGTGTGACCGGCTCCGGCGCGGCGCACAAGAGCCAGGTAGGATCGATGGTCGTAAGGCTTCTGAGGCCCGATCATGAGCCGGCAAGTGAAGACGAGACAGATGCCCTCGCCGTCGCGTTCTGTCATACGCTGAGGGCCGGATCGCCAGTGGGGAGACTTATATGATATCGTCGGTGGAAGGGATACTGGCGGGCAGGACCGCGGCAGGCGTCATCATCGAGACCGGCGGCTTCGGTCTCGAGATATTCGTTCCTGCACCCGTTGTGACAGGGCTCGGGAACATCGGTGATAGGGTAAGACTCAGTACATATCTGCATGTCCGCGAGGACGCGCTCACTCTTTTCGGGTTCGCGGCCGAATATGACCGCGGAGTATTTACCGCCCTTCTCGGGGTGAGCGGTGTCGGCCCCAAGGCGGCGCTGACGATGATGTCGATAGACAGCGCCTCCGACCTGGCAGGGATGATAAAAAACGAGGATGTCCGTTCTCTCGTCAAGATCCCCGGTATCGGGAAGAAGACGGCAGAGAGGATCGTCCTCGAACTGAAGGACAAGATCGAGGTCTCGGGAGAGGCCGCCGGACCGGCGCGGGCCTCTGACCGTCCCGAAACTCTTGAAGAGGCCGCCGCGGCGCTGATGTCGATCGGCCTCACAAGGAGCAATGCGGAGAAGGCACTTGAGAGGGTCTATTTCGAGGGCGACGCATCTGGTTATTCGGTCGAGGATATAGTCAGGATGGCTCTGAGAAAGGTGCCTCTTTAGCTCGAGGCACGGAAGGACCTGATGGAGGAGAAACTGATAACCGATCCGCAGGCGACTCGCGACGAACTCGTGTCCGAATCGACACTGCGCCCCTCCACCATGGCCGATTTTATCGGCCAGAGCAAGGTCAAGGAGAACCTCGCCATATTCATCGAGGCCGCCAGCCGGCGCGGCGAGCAGCTCGACCATGTTCTGCTCTACGGCCCTCCGGGACTGGGGAAGACGACGCTGGCACATATCATCGCCTCCGAACTCGGAGTACATATAAGGAGCACTTCCGGGCCGGTATTCCAGAGCCCGGCAGATCTTCTCGGAATACTGACACAGCTCGAGGCGAGGGATGTCGTCTTCATAGACGAGATCCACAGGCTCAGCCACATCGTCGAGGAGCACCTCTATCCCGCGATGGAGGAATTCAGGTGCGAGCTGATAGTAGACAAGGGACCGCACGCGAGGCATTACTCGCTCCAGATAGAACCGTTCACACTCGTGGGAGCGACTACGAGAGCGGGAATGATAACACCCCCGATGCGAAGCAGATTCGGAGTCGTGGCGAGGCTCGATTTCTATTCGCCCGATGATCTTTTCAGCATAGTCAAGCGCTCCTCAGGCCTGCTCGGCGCACAGATAGACGACGAAGGAGCCGCCGAGATCGCGGGCCGCTCCAGGGGGACCCCGAGGATCGCCAACAGGCTGCTTCGCCGGGTGCGTGACTTCGCTCAGATCAAGGGCGACGGTACGATTGACCTCAAGATGGCGAGATACGCGCTCGGGATGCTTGAAGTCGATGATCGAGGACTCAATGAGATGGACAGGCGGATCCTCTCCGCCGTCATAGATAAGTTCTCCGGCGGCCCGGTCGGGATCGGCTCCCTGGCCGTAGCTGTTTCCGAGGAGAGCGACACGATCGAGGATGTATACGAGCCGTTCCTCATACAGCAGGGCCTGCTCCAGAGGACCCAGCGAGGCAGGATCGTGACCGAGGCCGGGTACAGGCATCTCGGCGCCGAGCCGCCCGCCGGTGATGGAAAGCAGGGAAGGATCCTCTAGGGCCCTCGCGGCCCGTTCCCCCGGCAACGGAAAGCATTATGAGAATAAGTGACTTCGATTATGAACTTCCAGAGGAACTGATCGCGCAGTATCCGGCCGAGCGGCGGGACGAGAGCCGTATGCTGATGCTTGACCGCTCGAGAGATGAAGTGCGAGAGGCGAGGTTCTCGAATTTCCCGAGATATCTTCATGAGGGGGATATCGTGGTCGTGAATGACACGAAGGTCATTCCGGCCCGCCTTATAGGGAAAAAGAGGACAGGTGCCGAAGTGGAGGTGTTCCTCGTCAGGCGCCTCGAAGAGGGAAGATGGAGGGCTCTCTGCCGTCCTTCGAGGAAGCTGGACGCCGGGGACGAGGTCCTGATCGGCGCGGCCGGCCACGTGGTGAAGATAGAGGAAGAGATCGGCGGGGGTGAATGGGACGTATTGCTGCCGGAGGGAGTCTCCGATTACGGTTTCATAGAGAGTTTCGGGCACGTCCCCCTGCCTCCATATATAAAACGGGAGGACGAGGAACTGGATCGTGGACGCTACCAGACTGTCTACGCCAGGGCCGAGGGCTCTGTCGCCGCGCCTACAGCCGGGCTGCACTTTACGCCGGAGACGCTCGAGGCTCTCCGCCGCAAGGGGATCACCATAATGCCGGTGACGCTTCATGTGGGCCCGGGCACATTCAGGCCGCTCGAGAAAGATGTGGTCGAGGAGAATGTTCTTTCATCCGAGCATATCACGGTGAGGAAGGACTACCTCGAAGAGATAATCTCCGCGAGAAAAAGCGGCAGGAAAGTGATCGCGGTCGGCACGACGGTGACACGGACGCTCGAGGCAGCTGCCTCGGGAGCTTATGACGACGGGGGAACCGTCGTAACAGATGGTGTCGAATATCTCACAGGATGGACCAGGCTGTTCATCTACCCCGGGTTCAGATTCAATGTTGTCAATTCGCTGCTGACGAATATGCATCTGCCCAGGTCCAGCCTTCTCGTGCTCGTGTCGGCCTTCGCCGGCCGCGAGAGGACTATCAGCGCCTACCGCTGGGCCGTTGAACGCAGGTTCCGCTTCTACAGTTACGGCGACGTGATGTTCATCCGATGACAGAATAGAGGAAACGGATTGAGTTTCGGATTTGATCTTCTCGGGACAGAGACGGGCGGTGCCAGGATCGGACGTGTGACGACCGATCACGGCGTCATCGAGACGCCGGCATTCATGCCGGTAGGTACCCAGGCGACAGTCAAATCACTGGCGCCTGCCGATCTGAAAGGCGCCGGAGCGCAGATCATCCTTTCCAACACATATCATCTCCATCTTCGTCCGGGAGAGGAACTGATCAAAGAGGCGGGAGGTCTACACAAATTTATGTCCTGGGACGGCCCCCTCCTTACAGACAGCGGCGGATACCAGGTATTCAGTCTAGCCGACCTGAGAAAGATCTCCGACGATGGTGTCAGTTTCCGTTCCCACATCGACGGTTCGCGCCGGCACCTCACTCCGGAGAGTGTTGTCGATATTCAGCTCGATATCGGTTCCGATATCATGATGGTACTTGATCATTGTGCGGAGTATCCGTGCACCTACGAGACCGCCCTCGAGGCCGCAGAGAGGACGACGCAGTGGGCCGAGAGGAGCCTTGTCCCGTACGGGCCGCGGGTCACGAGGGACGGGTATGAACGTGTCCTCTTCGCCATCGTCCAGGGCAATGTCTTCGAGGACCTGAGGGAGCGGTCCGCACGCGAACTCGTCGCTCTCGATTTTCCCGGCTACGCGATAGGGGGGCTCTCGGTAGGAGAGTCGAAGGAGGATCTCTACGGTATGGCGGGGCTGGTGGCGAAGCTGCTCCCCGAGGAGAAGCCGCGTTACCTGATGGGAGTAGGGTTCCCTGAGGACCTGGTCGAGGCGGTATCGAGAGGCATCGATATGTTCGACTGCGTGATGCCGACGAGGAACGCCCGTAACGGAACCGTTTTTACCTCGCGCGGCAGGGTCATCCTGAAAAACGCTTCGAACAGGAACGATTTCGGCCCCCTCGACCCCGATTGTGACTGCGACACGTGCAGGAATTACTCGAGAGCCTATCTCAGACATCTCTTCATGGCGGGTGAGATGCTCGGCCCTCGTCTCGCGACTGTTCACAGTATCCGTTTTTACTTGCATCTGATGGAAGAGATGAGGCAAGTTATACGGGAAGACCTTTTCAGCCAGTGGCGGAAGGAATTCTACGGAAAATACGCAAATTCAGACGGTTAGCGGCCGTCCTGATTTCAGCAGAGACTAAGCACTTTTTTTATTTCACAATGGAGGAATCATGTCAGCACTTTTATTCGCGATGTCAGGCGGCGGCGCCGGTGGCGAAGGCGGAAATCCGCTCACGATGTTCATCCCGATCATCATGGTGTTCATCGTATTCTACCTTCTTCTTATCAGGCCCCAGCAGAAGAAGCAGAAGGCGCATCAGGCTCTTCTGACCGATCTGTCCAAGGGCGACAAGGTCGTTACCAACGGCGGGCTTTACGGCACGATATCAGATGCCAAGGACCATGTAGTAGTCCTCAAGATCGCCGAGAACGTCAAAGTCGAGGTAGTCAAGAGCGCTATCGCTTCAGTGATCGAGAAGAAGAAGGAATAGTCTGCCGATGGGATCGCTGAGGATAAAGATATACGGCGAAGAGATACTCCGGAAAAAAGCCGTCGACGTCGAAGCTTTCGACGAAGAGCTCGGAGAGCTTGTAAAGAATATGGTGGAGACGATGATCGTCGAGGAGGGCGTGGGACTTGCCGCGCCCCAGGTCGGCGTATCTCGGCGCATCGCCGTTGTGAATCCAGATCCATATAACCCCGGCACTCTGCTGACCCTCGTAAACCCGCGTATCCTATCATGCAGCGATGATACTGAATGCGTCGAGGAGGGGTGCCTCAGTGTGCCGGGTGTGAGGGGAAAGGTCGACAGGCCGATAGAGATAGAGGTTGAGTACCAGGACACCGGCGGGAACACGCATTGCATCAGGGTCGACGGGCTCGTATCGAGGATCATCCAGCACGAGCTCGATCATCTTGACGGTGTGCTGTTCACCGACCGCTTGTCGTTCGGCAGGAAAACGCTGGTCAGGGGAAAGCTCAGGGACCTCGCCCGGCGGGGAAAGAGTGAGTGATCGAGCGATGCCGCGGATCATTTTTTTCGGTTCCCCCGATTTTTCGGTTCCGTCACTGACGGCTCTGCACGAGTCGGCATACAGGCCCGTACTCGTTGTCACCCAACCCGACCGCCCCGCGGGCAGGGGAAGAAAGAGTTCTCCGACCGCAGCAAGAAAAGCCGCGGAAGAGCTGGGGCTTCCGGTAATGGTCATGAAGAGCTTTCGGGACGAGGGAGCCTTTGAAAGACTGGTCGGACTCGAACCCGATCTCTTCATCGTCGCGGCATTCGGCCTGATTTTCCCACGCAGGGCCCTCGAACTTCCCACTGTATCATGTGTTAATGTACATGCATCCCTTTTGCCGAGATGGAGGGGAGCGAGCCCTATCAACATGGCAGTCGCGGCAGGTGACCCTCAGACCGGAGTATCGATAATGAAGATGGTCAAGGCCCTCGACGCGGGACCCGTTTATGCCGGCAGGTCCGTTTCGATAGGGCCGATGGATACTGCAGGCGACCTCTTCACGAAACTGGCCGAAGAGGGAGGGCCTCTTCTCATTGAGACACTTGACCGGATCACCGGTGAAGGGCTCAAACCTGTCGAGCAGCCTGAGGAAGGTGTGACATTCGCGCCGCTGCTGAAGAAGAGCGACGGGTTGATTGACTGGAACAAAAAGGCCGCTGTGGTGCATAATCAGATAAGGGGGATGAACCCCTGGCCGGGCAGCCATACGAGAGCGGGAAAGAGGCTGATCAAGATCCACGGATCGGAACCCCGTGACAGCGGGACAGCCGGAGCACCACCCGGAAAGGTCATCGCGGCCTCCGACGGGATCATCGAGGTCGCCTGCGCGCCAGGCGCGGTGAGACTGACCGTACTGCAGGCAGAAGGAAAAAAAGCGCTGGCGGCGGAAGAGTTTCTGAGAGGATCAGGTATCGCGGAGGGAACGGTACTGGGAGGAGATGGGGATGAGTGAGGGGAAAAAGGGATATCACCCCTTTCTGATATATATCGCGGCAGTGGCGGGGATCTTTATCCTCGGCATGGCCGTATTCAATTTCGTGATACTGCCGATCCTTACCGGCCGTGGAGATATCGTGATCGTACCTGAGCTGAAGGGTGTCTCTCTCGAAGCGGCTGAAGAAGCGTGCAGGGAGGCCGGCCTGAATCTCATGGTGACCGGCGAAAGATATTCAGAAAACGCTCCGTCGGGATATGTGCTCGATCAGGACCCGTCTCCCGGCGAGGGCCTGAAGGGCAGGCGGACGGTCAAGGTGATAACAAGCTCCGGGATGCAGATGGAGGAAGTCCCTGACCTGACGGGAAGATCCCTGCGGGAAGCGGAACTGGGCCTCGAAAGTGCCCGCCTGAGACGGGGCAGCCTTTCAAGGGTCTTTACCTCCGAAACAGGGCCGAACAGGGTCGCAGCATCGAGTCCACAGGGCGGTTCGCAGTCTGCTGTCGGGTCATCGGTCGACCTTCTCCTCTTTATGACGGGCGAACCCGCTGTCTTCCTCATGCCCGACCTTACAGGCAAGGACCTCCTTTTTGTAAGGGAGCGTCTTGAAAGGGGAGGCTTCCACATCACGCGGGTAGTGAGCAGAAGGGATGAGACGAGGTTCCCCGGAACAATACTTTCGCAGAATCCTCCAGCGGGTTATTCGATAAAGGAAGGTGGGACGATTGAGCTCGTCGTTTCTACAGTCGATTGAAAAGGGGAAAGCGGCGGTCGCCCCCTCGGTACTCTCCGCCGATTTCACGATACTGGCCGATGAGATCAGGGCGGTCGAGGAAGCGGGCGCCGACTTCCATCATCTCGACGTAATGGACGGCCATTTCGTACCCAACATCACATTCGGGCCGATGGTCGTAGAGGCTATCGCCCGTGTCGCCGAAAGGCCGCTGATCACTCACCTGATGATCAGTGATCCGGCTAAATACGCGGAGGGTTTCGTCAAGGCTGGAAGCGACGTTGTGTCATTTCACTATGAAGCGGTAGAGGATGGGCACCTCGAGATCATCAGGATCATCCGCGAAGCTGGAGGAGCTCCCGGACTGGCGATTAATCCCGATACGCCGCTCGACAAGGTCAGGCACCTGCTCGGTGATATCGATCTCCTTCTGATAATGACGGTCTTTCCCGGTTTTGGAGGACAGAAATTCATCGTCGATGGACTCGACAAGATCCGTGAAGCTGTCGCTGTCAGGGAGAAAGAGGGACACTCTTTCGTTATCGAGGTCGATGGCGGCATAAAACCGGAAAATGCCGGTGTGGTACGGGAAGCGGGGGGCGAATGCCTCGTGGCCGGGACCGCGGTATACAGAAGCGGCGACTACACGGAAGCCATAAAGGCTATAAAGGGCTGAAAACCCCATTTTCACTATAAAGCGGCCCTCCCTGTTTTCCCTTGCCTGTCATGGGGAACCGTGTTATTTTATGTCTTTTACGACCAGGATGTGTTCCTTTGTTCCAGGACTTGGGAAATAAGTTCGCACGCGTCTTCAAGGAGCTGCGCGGACATGGAAAGGTTCGCGAGAGCCACATCCAGGACGCTATGAAGGAGGTCCGCAGGGCCCTCCTCGAAGCCGACGTTAACTACAAGGTAGTAAAGGAGTTCGTCGGCCGGGTCGGTGAAAGGGCAGTCGGCCGCAAGGTGCTCGACAGCCTCTCTCCAGACCAGCAGATTATAAAAATAGTCAACGAGGAACTCGTTGAACTTCTCGGCTCCACACCGGCCGGATTCGATCTTTCGGGATCACCGGCAACGGTGATGGTGTGCGGTCTTCAGGGCGCTGGGAAGACGAGTTTCTGCGCGAAGCTCGCCGTTTCCCTCATGAAAAGAGGGCGGAAGCCGCTTCTTGTAGCGGCGGATATTTACCGGCCGGCTGCCATCGAGCAGCTCAAGGTGCTGGCAGGCGAGATCGGCGCTTCGATATACGCTCCGGGTGACCATGTCGCGGTCGCGGATATAGTCCGCGGCGCGGCGGCGGAGGCAAGGAAGACCCTGAAGGACACCATCATCGTCGATACGGCGGGACGTCTGCATATCGACCGTGAGATGATGGACGAGCTCTCCACTATCCGGGAGATACTCGACCCTGAGGAGATACTCCTCGTTCTTGACAGCATGACGGGCCAGGAAGCCGTCGGTGTCGCCGCGGAGTTTAAGAAAGAGATAGATTTTTCCGGTGTCGTCCTCACCAAGCTCGACGGTGATTCCAGGGGCGGCGCCGCACTATCGGTTCGCGCGGTAACGGGCGTGCCGATAAAATTCGCCTGTGTCGGCGAAAAGGCTTCGGATCTGGAGGCCTTTCATCCCGACAGGATGGCGGGGAGGATCCTGGGGATGGGGGATGTCATGTCCCTCGTAGAAAAGGCCCAGGATACGATCGACGAAAAGGAAGCCAGGGAGCTCGAGCGCAGGATTCGAAAGGAGTCTTTCACCCTCGAAGACTTCCTCGACCAGCTTCAACGGCTGAAGAAGATGGGCCCTGTGGACCAGCTTCTCGGGATGATCCCGGGGATGAAGGTCGACAAAGCTCTGGCATCCGGCGTCGGTGACAGTGAGATGAAGAAACTGGAGGCGATTATTCGCTCCATGACCCCGGATGAGCGGCGTTCCCCGCAGCTCATCGATGGATCGAGGAGGAAGCGGATCGCGAAGGGGAGCGGAACGAGCGTTCAGGACGTCAACAAACTGCTCAACCAGTTTCAGCAGATGCGTAAAATGATGAAGCGTTTTTCCAAACTGTCGGGCAAAATGCCCGCGGGATTTCCCTTCTCGTAGTCGAGAGGGATACCTGATACGGAGGTCAAATTGGCAGTCAAGATCAGACTGAAGAAGATGGGCTCGAAGAAGAGGCCTTTCTACCGGCTCATAGCGGCTGATTCGCGCTCACCGCGCGACGGACGGTTCCTCGAGACCCTGGGACATTACAATCCTATGGTAGAGCCCCCCGAGATAAAAATCGATGAGGACAAGGTCTACAAGTGGCTCGGCAACGGCGCGGTGCCGACAGAAAGCGCCGCGAATCTGCTCAAAGTGGAGGGTATCCTGGAGAGATGGGAGCTGTTCAAGACCGGTCTCTCGGTAGCCGAAGTAAACGCGAAGATCGAGGAGAGAAGGACAAAGCAGCCCAAGGCCCAGGTCAAGGAAAAGGTCAAGCTTTCGAAGAAGGCGATAGCGGCCGCGAAGACCGCCGAGGAAGAGGCTGCCAAGGCTGCCAAGGCTGCTGAGGAAGCGGCAGCGGCGCCTGAAGCGGCTCCCGAGGCTCCGGCTGAAGAGGCGGCTGCGCCTGAAGCGGCTCCTGAAGTTCCTGCAGAAAAGGTGGCTGCGCCTGAAGCGGCTCCTGAAGCTCCGGCTGAAGAGGCGGCTGCGCCTGAAGCGGCTCCCGAAGCTCCGGCGGAAGAATCCGGTGAGGAGGAGAAGTCCTGACGGACTTTTCAATACGATTGTCTCCTTCGAAGGTAAATGAACAATGAAGACTGATACGATAAGTACGATGATCCGGCGCATCTCCGAGATGCTCGTCGATAAGCCGGACGCGATCAGGCTATCAGAGGAAAGCCGGGACGGGATTACAATACTTGTACTTTCCGTAGACAAGGCCGATGTTGGCAAGGTCATCGGAAGGAACGGGCAGACCGCCAAGGCTCTCAGGGCACTGGTCAACGCTGCCGCCACGAGAATGGGCGAAAAGGTCCTTCTGGAGATCCGCGAATAGGGAGCGGAGGATGACGGGCGTGACAGTGACACTTGGCAGCATAGTGAAGGCCGTGGGCCTGAAGGGGGAAGTCAAGCTTCTCCCCAGTCCTGATTTCTGGGCCGAAGCTCTGGCGTTCGATGGACTGGACATGGTGTCTGTGAATGATGATCACAGCACTATCCGGGTGGAGAAATACAGGCCGAAAGGCAATACGTATATACTCAAGATCACCGGCATCGAATTTCGCGATGACGCGGAATCGGTGATCGGGAGCAGGCTCGATATCTCGACGGATTCTCTTACCGAGGCGGAAATGCCCGGGGAGCTCAAACCTTTCCAGGTGATGGGCGCCGAGGTGAGACTGAAGAACGGGGATCGCGCGGGGACGGTAGTGGACATACTGATCGGACCGGCGCAGAGATGCCTGATAGTCGAGACGGAAGCGGGCAGAAGAGCTGTTCCCATCGTGCCCGAGGTCGTCGTAAAGACTGATCTCGAGAGCGGCGTGATAGTAATCGATCCTCCCGAAGGACTACTCGATTTAGAGTGGTGAGGAGCGGCAGGGAATGGAGATCTGTTTTATCACGATCTTCCCGGGGATGATGACCGGTCCTCTGACTTCGGGGATGCTTGACATCGCCGTGCAAAAGGGAGTCGCGGAATATACGGTCGTGAACCTGCGGGATTTCGCGGTCGACAAGCACGGCTCGATCGATGATTATCCTTACGGCGGCGGCCCGGGTATGGTCATGATGGCTTCCCCGGTCGTTGATGCCGTTGAATCGGTCAGGACCGCCGAGGAGGCGGAAGAGGTCCCCGTGATCCTCATGTCGCCCGCGGGCAGGAGATTCGATCAGTCGATCGCTGTCGAACTCTCGAGGCACGAAAAGATCATATTCGTCTGCGGACGATACAAGGGGATCGACGAGAGAGTCGAAGAACTGGTAATAACCGATACCGTATCTATCGGTGATTATATACTGAGCGGCGGGGAACTCCCCGCCCTGGTAGTGGCCGACGCCATTGTAAGGCATCTGCCGGGAGTGATAGGCGACGAGCGGAGCAGGGACTCCGATTCCTTTTCGTGTGACAGGGAATTCATGCTCGACGCGTCTTACTACACAAGGCCCACTGAATACAGGGGGCTGAAGGTCCCGGAGATCCTCCAGTCGGGAAACCACGCGAAGATCGACGAGTGGAGGGAAGAGTCGGCGAAGGACAGGACAAAACGGCTAAGGCCGGATCTTCTGGACAGGCAAAAAGAAAGTTCGGAAGAATAGTAAAATCTGAACGATCGTTACATTACAAGGAGTAGAGATGGATATACTCGATCAGATTTCCGCGAAGCAGATCAGGGACGAGATCCCGCCGTTCGCAGTAGGTGACACCGTCAAGTGTGACGTCAAGGTCGTCGAGGGTGAGCGAGAGAGGGTACAGGCGTTCCAGGGGATCGTGATCCAGAAGAAGGGCGCTGGAGTAGGCGCGACCTTTACCGTAAGGAAAGTAAGTCAGGGTATCGCTGTAGAGCGTATATTCCCCCTTCATTCGCCCAACCTCGCCGGACTCAAGGTCCTGCGCAGAGGCAAGGTCAGAAGGTCCAGGATCTTCTATCTCCGCGGCCTCAAGGGTAAGGCTGCGAGGATCAAGGAGAAGACCGACAGGACGCGCCGGTAATGCCATCGTCCCGCGCTCGTTTTGAAGACCTCGTGCTGTTCGACCGGCGAAGGGCCGGAGCAATGCAGGGTTTTATCGCGGGAGTGGATGAAGCAGGAAGGGGCGCACTGGCGGGGCCTGTTGTCGCCGCGGCAGTCATATGCAGCCCCTGTGAAGAGCTTCGCGAGGTGAGGGACAGTAAACTCGTCTCGGAGAAGATGAGGGAGAGGCTCTTCGAGCTGATCCTCGAGAAGAACACAGCGTGCTCTACAGGTATCATCGAGCATGACGAGATAGACCGGATCAATATCCTCCGGGCCACATTGAAAGCGATGAAGATAGCGGTCGAGGGGCTCGGAAAGAGACCTTCGCTCGTCCTGGTGGACGGGAAGCAGTTGCCTCCTCTTTCAGGGCGCTGCGAGGCGGTCAAGGGCGGAGACAGGCAGAGTTTTTCGATTGCCGCCGCTTCGATTGTAGCCAAGGTCACGAGGGACCGTATAATGCGGGGGAAAGCTGTCGAGTATCCCGAATACGGGTTCCTGAGGAACAAGGGGTACGGGACGCTCGAGCACAGGGAAGCGATCGGACGACACGGCCGGACCCCGATACACAGGAGGAGTTTCCAGGTAAAGATCTGAGGGAAGGGAGGAGGATGTGAAGGGGAACCCGGAATGCGGACGGATCGGAGAGGCCATAGCGGGCCATTACCTGACTCTCATCGGATACGGGATCATCGAGAGAAATCTGCGGGTCGGCAGAAACGAGATAGATATCGTTGCTTCGGACGGGGACTGTCTCGTGTTTGTCGAGGTAAAGACAAGAAGAAGCAACCGGTTCGGCTCCCCTGCCGATGCGGTTGGAAGGGAAAAGCTCCTCGGGATGAGGAGGGCGGCCGGGAGATATATCAACCGGCCAGGCAACTTCAGCGAGTTTGCCGAAATCAGGATCGATGTGGTCGCTATCGAGGTCGACCTGCCTGCGGACAGGATGACAGTGGACCACCTGAGGGGAGTATCCTAGAAAATTCTTGATTATGCGGAGTTATGTCTCTATTTTGATTTTGTGAATAGATGAACGGTCAGTAAGGAGGAATCGATTGAACGGCAAGAGGTTAATACTACCGGCACTCTGCATTCTGCTTCTCATATCGGCCTGCGGCGCCTACAAGACAATTGACAAGGATATCCCGCTGGAAGAGTCGGACGAGCTCAACGAGGTTTATGTCGGCCGTACCGCCTGGACACGGGCACTGATCGTCGACATCAAACAGACCGGGGTCGTCGACCGCGGAACCGAGGTCGAGATAGTGGAGCTCGATCTTCACTGGGGAACAGCGGTGGGGGTCAGGGGCCCGGACAAGCGCAAGTACAGGCACGCTCTCGAACTCGAACGGCCGGTCACCAAGGAAGCCTTCGAGCAGGCGATGGAAAGGCTCTTCTGGTACGACAAACCTGAAAAACGTTACAGGATGAACCTTCGCGAGTACGGCAAGCGGACCGCGCGGGCTA
This sequence comes from uncultured bacterium, assembly GCA_964457905.1. GTDB lineage: Bacteria > Krumholzibacteriota > Krumholzibacteriia > Krumholzibacteriales > Krumholzibacteriaceae > JAUWCL01. The sequence goes on from CAYWGA010000020.1 coordinate 12,885, forward strand.
TCAGGGACAACGAGCTCTTCAAGGGTATGAATAGTGATGCGGCGATCGCGTCGTGGGGATGGCCCGATGAGATGCTTACAAACGATATCGGCGGCGTGGTCTCAGAGCAGTGGATCTACAAGGATCCCAGGCAGCGCACCAAGAAAAAATATGTCTGGCTGGTCGATGGGTCAGTCGAGAAGTGGGAAGAATAAAAGCTCCATTTACGTACTTTGAATAAATGAAAAGGCTCTTTCATCGGTCGATGAGAGAGCCTTTTTTTGTCCCTGTATAAAAAAGCCCCCACTGTTACCGTGGGGGAGAAGCATTCTGGATCAAACTCTTCAGAATTGAGCCCGCGGATTTTTACTCCAAAACCTTTCTCCTCACCAATTCAGCAGGGACTTCTATATGAATTATACCCGCTCTTTGCATATGTGTCAATGATAGTATCTAATTATAGTTGATACTACCTATGGGATATCTTATCCGGGGACCCTGAGGGCCTTGCTTATCCCCCGAAAAGCTTCTTCTTGTACCTCTTGTGCTCCCTGGAGAAGTAATCGGTCGTCAGTTTCTTGACGACTCCCGAGAGGGCGAAGAGCGCTATGAGGTTAGGTATCGCCATCATACCGAGCGCCGTATCTCCAAAGCCCCAGACGAGCTCGAGAGAGAGGACGGTCGCGAGGAAGTGGACGATACAGAAGACTATCCGGTACGGCATGATATAGCTTCGCCCGAAGAGGTACTCGATCGACCTGTCACCGTAGTATGACCAGGATATGGCCGTTGATATCGCGAACATGAATACCGCGATAGTCACTATATAGTTTCCGCCGCTCCAGATAGGATCCAGGCCCCTCTTGAAGGCCCAGGCCGTGAGAGGCGAACCGTTCTGCATCATCGCTCCCGCAAGCTGGATCTCCTCGCCCGTGACTGACTGGCCGAATGCATCGGTAAAGGCCGGTGTTCCATCCTCACCGACCTCGACCGTACCGTTGAACGGCTCGTCGCCAAGGAGCACGACTGCGTCATCGACGAAGCTGTCGTTTCTAACGAATGAGACCCCGGAGGCCTCCCCGCGGCTGACCGTGAAGGAGCCGCTCATCTTGGCCGAGTCCTCGAAATGCCCGTTGGCGCCGATTTCCGCCGAGCTGACAAGTATCGAGATGTCGGATTGCTTGTTGAACGGTATCGCCTCTATCTTTTTGCTGTGCCATACACCGACTGTGACGATGACGAGGCCGGTCAGTGTACAGATGAGGAGGGTGTCGATGTAGGGGCCCAACATCGCGACGAGGCCCTCGCGGACCGGCTCGTCGGTCTTGGCCGCAGCGTGGGCTATCGGAGCGCTGCCCTGGCCCGCCTCGTTCGAGAAGATCCCTCTCTTTACGCCCCAGACCATCATGAACATAAAGGTCGATCCGAAGAATCCTCCGACCCCGGCCTTGGCTGTGAAGGCGTCGTTGAATATCGTCATGATCGCGGCCGGTATTCTCGGAGCGTTGAGAAAGAGGACCGTAATGGCACCGAGGAAGTAGAGGATCGACATGACAGGAACGAGCCTGCTCGTCACGCGTCCGATCCGCTTGATTCCGCCGATGATGACCATCGCGACGAGCGATGCGCTGACCGCTCCTGTTATCCAGGTAGGTATCCCGAAATCAGACCTGAACGAGTCGGCGACAGTAAATGCCTGTACTGCGTTTCCGCTGCCGAAGGATGATATGACTGCGCAGGCCGCGAATATGATCGCGAGCCACTTCCAGTTCTTTCCCATCCCTTTTTCTATGTAATACATCGGCCCGCCCGATACCGTTTCGTCCTCATGGACCTCGCGGTAATGGTTGCTCAGGGTGCATTCGGCGTATTTTGAGGCGCATCCCAGGATCGCGGTGACCCACATCCAGAAGAGGGCGCCCGGGCCGCCGTAGTGGATCGCTGTCGCGACACCGGAGATGTTCCCGATACCTATCGTCGCCGACAGGGCCGAGGTGAGGGCCTGGAAGTGACTGATCTCACCCTTGTCCTTCGGATCGTCATAGTATCCCGCGACGATAGCCAGGGCGTGAGAGACCTTACGGACCTGGATGATCCTGAGTCTTGTCGTAAGGAAGATGCCGGCGCCGAGCAGCAGGACGATGAAGTAGGGGAGCGCCTCGGGCCAGTCCCACACATACTTGTAGACCGAGTCTATTACCTGCTTGATCGCATCGCTGTTCATCTGGCGCTCCCTTGCTGAACGTAAACCGCGGCATTATCCCGCGACAAGGTCCTTGATCAGGAAGAAAAGTACTATGGCTATCGCTACGGGGCAGAAGAATCTCAGAAGAATGAGGATCACCGGCGCCCAGGCGTTGTAGCCGGGACATCCTTCCTCGATTTCGGCGGTAGATTTCGCCCTCTTCCAGACCCAGCCGAAGAAAATCGATATGAAGACTGCTCCGACGGCGAGCATGACATTGCCGAAGAGCCAGTCCATGAAGCCGAAGAAACTCATCCCGACAAGCGGCAGTTCCTCGAGCCAGGCGACCGCTCCGAAGGAGAGGGCCGATGGTATCCCGAAAAGAAACGCGACGGCCGCCACGAACCAGACGGCTTTCTTTCTCAATATATGTTTTTCGTCTACGAGGTAGGCTGTGACGACCTCGAGCAGAGAGATCGTGGATGTCAGGGCCGCTACACTGAGCAGAAGGAAAAAGGACGCTCCTATCAGTGTCCCGCCCGGCAGTTTCGCGAAGATCACGGGAAGGACCTCGAATACGAGGCTCGGTCCGGCGTCGGGGCTTACGCCGGCGAAGAAGAGGGCGGGGAAGATAAGCAGCCCGGCCATTACGGCTATCAGTGTGTCGAAGAATGATACGAATATACCGGACGTGACGACATTATCCTTTTTCGACAGGTAGCTTCCGTACGTGATCATACAGCCCATTCCGAGGCTCAGTGAGAAAAAGGCCTGTCCGAGGGCTGCGAGGAAGGTCTTTCCCGTTATCTTGCTGAAGTCAGGTTTGAGATAGAAAGACAGTCCTTTCGAGGCTCCCTCGAGCGTGACAGAGCGGATGATCAGTATGACCATCAGGATCAGCAGAAGGGGCATCAGTATCTTTGCCCATCTCTCGATCCCGTTCCTGATGCCTCCCTGTACGACGAGCACTGTCAGTACTATAAAGAGAAGGAGCATGGGGATCGTCGCTACCGGATTTGCGGTGTATTCGGCGAAAGAAGTGGTGTTATGCGTGACTGTCTTGGCGATGTATCCGACCGTGACGCCGGCGATCACGCAGTAGTAGGCGAGAATAGCGAGGCCGGTGAAGACTCCGAGGAAACCGACGAACCGCCACGGGCTCCCCGGTTTGATCGCTTCGAAGGCTCCTACAGGGTCCTTTCTCGTGTGCCGGCCGATAGACAGTTCGGCTATCATGACCGGCAGACCGATGAAGAGTATGCAGAGTAGATAGAGGAAGAGGAAGGCTGCGCCTCCGTTCTCTCCTGCCGTGTAAGGGAATCTCCAGATGTTGCCCAGCCCGATGGCGGAACCGGCCGCGGCGAGGATGAAGCCGATCTTCGAACCCCATTCTCCCCTTTCAGTCGGACTCGATGACAATTCGTACCTCCCTATATGGTCCGTTTGTAGCAGCGGAGTGTATCAGAAGAGACGGTACAATATACCGTTAAAGGGCCGCAAGTCATTTTCAGGACAGGGCTCGCCGTTCAGTTTTCCGCTGTGCGATGTAGAGGCCCGCGATCACGACCGCGCTTCCGGCGAGGAACCAGAGGGTTACCTCTTCACCGAAGAGGAGCCAGCCGAAGAAGGCTGCGAAGGGCGGGTTGAGATATATGAAGGAGGCCACCGACGAAGCCGGCATGTGCCGGAGGGCCAGGTTCCATATGAAGAATCCGAGCAGTGTGCTGGCCAGGCTGAGATAACCGAGAGCAAACCAGTGCGAGGGCTCCATCAGCGCGGCCTTCGCAAAGAAATCCGGGGTGGCCAGAAAGAGGAGGGGAAGTGTGCCGATGACAACAGGCAGGCATGTCACCACTGCCGGGGACCTCTTCGAGAGAAGTCCCTTGCCGATGATCGTATAGAACGACCAGCTCAGGGGGGCGAGTGTCGCGAGAAGCATATATTTCACGTCGGCGTGTTCCACCCCCGTGATCCTGCCCATCCCGATCTTTCCCCATCTCAATACGATGAAAAGTCCGGCGAACGCTATCAGCATCCCCGCTATCCTCCTCGCCACCACCTTTTCCTTCAGGAACAGGATCGCGAGAATCAGCGTGAAAAGGGGGGCCAGCGTCGTAACGAGAGCCGCAGCGCCCGGCTTTATCTCGCTCTGGCCGAGGTAGATGAAATAGTTGTATCCGGTCACTCCGAACAGTCCCATCCCGATCAGTTTCAACGGCGCTTCCCTGATCGTATCGAAGGTCTCTTTCCTTATCGGGCGGCGGGACATCAGGCAGATCACACCCAAAACGAGGACGGGAAGGAAGCGGGCAAGGACAAGTTCCATCGGCCCGAAAATTTCCCTCAGGTGCTTTATAGCAGTAAACGCATTGGACCATATCACGAAAAGCCCTATCATCATTAGCTTTACAACCCATGAAGATGGTCCGTTTTTCAGGGAATCATTAGGCACAGGAAGAAATCCTTCCGGATTACGGGGAGCGGCTTGAAACGGTAAGGACGTTTGTGCTATAATAAGTCTCAGCAGGGTCAAGTGTACAGCAACTTTGGAACGACATCGAAAGGAAGTACAGCGATGTTGAAGAAACTTGCCCTGGTTGTCCTGCTTGTGGCTCTTGTAGCCGGCAGCGCCGATGCGAGCATCTATCGCGGAAAAAGAGGGCGCAGATACTGCCGGAGACAGGGGCTCGTTCTTTATCTGCACAGTGATGCGCTCAAGATCTACGAACAGTATGGTTATCCCATCCACAGACTTCGTGAAAGAGGGATCGATCAGACCATCGAGCGCTGGACCTACTTTGAAGCGGGACGGACGTTCTACTTCAACGAGGACCAGAAACTCGTGCGGACACAGAAGTTCTTCCCCGAAGACAAGAGAGAGCGGATGAACCGTTGGAAGAAGAACAGGAAAGTAAGGAATCCGCATCCAGGACGTACGGTAAAAAGATAGACAGGGTTCGCGGGAGAGTGAAGCGGGTGACACACCTCACCCGGGAAAGGGCCGGGAGCTGATGCTCCCCGGCCACTTTCCCCGGACGATAGATACGGGGACGGGTCCCGGCTACTGGCGGCGCTGATCGAAGAAGCCACTTCCATTGCGCCGCAGCCGCTCCGGTTCGGAGTTGCCGGGACCAGGTCCCCCTTTCTTTGCCCCCCCCCTTTTTCAGGTTGGACTAATCCGGTAAATCTGATATATTGATTTGACCCTGTCCGGCGGACCGGGCCTTAATTAACTCAATCAGTTGTAATAGAACAACTTGTCCAGGAGAGGTGTCCAATGAGCGGGAAAGGCATCACTGTAGCCCCGGGCGACGTCCACAAGACTCTCGAGCAGTATATGCTCGTAGACGGGTTTCCCTTCGTCCTCGATCTCGAGAAGAGCCACGGCAGCTGGCTCTACGATTCGGTGACCGAAAGGGAATATCTCGATTTCTTCACTTTCTTTGCTTCACAGGCGCTTGGTTACAACCATCCCGCGCTGACAAGCGATGAGTTCCTCACGAAGCTCGGCAAGGTCGCGGTGAACAAGGTCTCGAACTCTGATATCTATACGACAGAGATGGCCGAGTTCGTGGCGACATTCGCGCGCATTGCCATCCCGAAGAATTTTCCCCACCTCTTCTTCATAAGCGGCGGCGCGCTCGCGGTCGAGAACGCCCTCAAGGCTGCCTTCGACTGGAAGGTCAAGAAGAATTGGGAGAAGGGTATCAAGGGAGAGAAGGGCCAGAAGGCGATACATTTCCGCGAGGCCTTCCACGGCCGCACCGGATACACGATGTCGCTGACCAACACCGATCCTGCCAAGGTCGACCTCTATCCGAAGTTCGACTGGCCGAGGATCGACAACCCCAAGGTCACCTTCCCTCTCGAGGATAATCTTGATGAGGTCATCGCTGCCGAGAAGGTCGCGATAGGTCAGATAGAGAAAGCGATCGCCGATGACGGCGACGATATCGCCGCCATCATCATTGAGCCTGTCCAGGGCGAAGGCGGGGACAACCATTTCCGCAAGGAGTTCTTCCAGGAGCTCCGCCGGATAGCCGATGAGAACGACATCATCCTGATCTTCGACGAGGTCCAGACAGGCGTCGGCATCACCGGAAAGATGTGGGCGCACCAGAATTACGGAGTCGAGCCCGATATCTTCTGCTTCGGCAAGAAGTCGCAGGTATGCGGCATCGCGGCGAGCGCCCGCCTCAACGAGGTTGACAGCGTATTCAAGGTATCGAGCAGGATCAACTCGACGTGGGGCGGAAACCTCGTCGACATGTATCGTGCGAAGAAGATATTCGAAGTGATCGAAGAGGAGAATCTCGTAGAGAACGCCGCGAAGATGGGAGATCTTCTACAGGATACCCTCAGGGGATTCGAGAAGAAATATCCCGGATTCGTCGGCAATGTTCGCGGCCTGGGACTCTTCTGCGCCTTTGACCTTCCTGATTCAGCCTGCAGGGATGCCTTCATCACGACAACGATGAAGAAGGGCCTAATAGTGCTGAAGTGCGGATCCAACACGATCAGGTTCCGCCCGCCTTTGAACGTTACAGCCGAGGAGATCGAGAAGGCAGCAGCCATCCTCGACGAGGCCCTAGCCGAGTCGGACAAGCCTGTCTGCGACGGTGACACGTCAGGCGCCGTGCATACTGAATAACACCAGTAACAATGCGTTCTCGTACGGGCGCGTGCATAATAAAAGAGCCTTCCCATCGGGGGAGGCTCTTTGTTTTTTTAGTCGGGTTGAGATCCTCAGGCGCCGCAGTCCTTCTTCTTCGAGCAGCCGTCACATGATGGTGAGGATTTCGATGATTTTTCCTCTGCGAGCTTTGCCTTTGAATAGGCGTCGCCGCGGTAGTCGGTCCTGTAGAATCCCGATCCCTTGAGAATATGGTTGACCGGGTGGATCACGCGGAAGACCTTTCCCCGGCATTCGGGGCAGCGGCGGCGCGGAGGATCCGTTATCTTCTGTATTAATTCAAAATTGTGCGCGCATTTCTCGCATTCGTATGTATATGTCGGCATCATCAGCTCCAGTTCATCGTTCAATGTCTGTACCGGTCAGTCAGAATAATCTACAGTCTAGTGCGGCCGAAATCAAGCGTGCGGGAGGGCGCCGGTGCCGTAAAACGGGAGAGTTCTTTATGAATTCAAGAAAGACAAGGCGTTATTGACATTGAAGATGCTGCAGTGATAGAATTATAATCTATATGCGGACACTGAACCGAAAGGCCGTACCGGATGCGACTGCTGGCCCTGGCCCCCGCTTATAACGAGGAGGGCAACATCGAGAAGTTGATCGAGGGGCTCAGGACCGAGCTGCCTGAAGCGGATATCCTCGTGATCAACGACTGCTCGACTGACGGGACGGAGAGGATACTCTCCTCGGCGAAAGGCATACGGTACCTCGATCTGCCATTCAACATGGGGATCGGCGGGGCCGTTCTCTCAGGATTCACCTACTTTCTCGAAAACGGGTACGATCTCCTTATCAGGCTCGATGGTGACGGGCAGCATCCTCCCTCCGAAGCGGCGAAACTCGTCTCCGCTCTGCAGGAAGATGGGGTAGACGCGGTCATCGGCTCGCGATATCTCATCGAGGACGCGGCTTATTCTTCCAGGACGCGGATGCTGGGGATCAAGCTGCTTGCGAAGATGAGCCTGATCATCCTCGGTAAAAGATTTACTGACAATACCTCGGGATTCCGCGCGTTCAGGCGGGCAACGGTGGAATATCTTGTGAAGGACTATCCATATGACTATCCCGAGCCGGAAGAGATATATCTCCTGACAAGGGGGGGCTATAATATCAAGGAAGTGCCGGTGAAGATGCTCAGCCGCGAGGCGGGTGTCTCATCGATCGGCGCCCTCAGCATGTACTATTTTCTTGTGAAGGTGCTTCTCACGATATTCATCAAGTATATGATCGGAGGAAAGAATTGAACCACATCTACTACATGACCAGGGTCCAGTTCTTCAGCGTGCTTGGAGCGATATTTCTCTTGGCGACTCTCGTCTTGCTGATCCGCAGGAAAAAACTGCTGGTCGAGTATTCGATCCTGTGGCTGGGCATCTTTGCGGTATTCACCCTGATCGCGGTATTCGGCGGGCTTCTCGGCCGTATCTCGGCCTTTTTCGGTATCCTCTATCCGCCGGCTGCGCTCTTCATCGTCCTTCTGACGGGTGTATTCCTTCTTCTTCTCTACTTTTCTGTTGTAATATCCGAATTGAAGAGGAAACTGAACGAACTGGCAGTCAGAAATGCCCTGCTTGATGAGAAACTCAGATCGATCGAGGGAGATAAAGAGCGGAGTTAAGCCGCCCGGAGGGTGACCTTGAAGAAGAGGACTACAATAGGCCTTCTGATAAGCGCGCTGCTTCTCTACCTCGCGTTCAGGAAGGTCGATTTCCATCTGCTCGGCGACTCCCTGAAACGCGCGGAGTACATATGGCTCCTGCCGGCCTTCTTTCTCATGCTGCTCAGTGTCGTATTCAGGTCCCTGAGGTGGCGATACCTGCTCAGGCCTATCAAGGAAACCGAATTCGTCCATCTCTTTTCCGCGTCGGCGATCGGCCTGATGGCGAACAACCTTCTGCCCGCAAGGCTGGGCGAGATAGCCAGGGCCTGGGTGATAGGGGAGAAGGCGGGGATCAGCAAGACATCGTCGTTCGCCACTATCGTCGTCGAAAGGGTCTTCGACGGCTTCACAGTGATATTCTTTCTAATCATCGTCCTTCTCTTCGGCAAACTGGATATATCCGCTCACATGATCAAGGTGGCCTATGCAGCGGTCTCCTTCTACATCCTCGCGATCGTCTTTCTCGCCATGCTGCGGTTCAACCGGGAACGGACCTTCTCGATCGTCAAGACTATGACCACGCGCCTTCCCGAAAAAGGGGCGGCGAAGGTGGACAAGATTCTCAGCTCTTTCATGGAGGGCCTGACAGTTCTTAAAAGGCCCCGGGATATAGCAGCGGCGGGCTTTTATTCTTTTCTCGTCTGGATCCCGAATATACTCGTAATGCACCTGGTGATAAGGTCGTTCGGGCTCGACACCTCGGTTATTGTAACGCTCACAGTATTCATCATCGTCACGTTCGGGATCATGATTCCGTCGGCGCCCGGTTTTGTCGGGACGGTCCAGTACTGTTTCGTCATAGGGCTCGGACTCTTCGGGGTGGGGGAATCGGAGGCTCTGAGTATATCGATAATCTATCACGCCGGGACGTTTATCCCGATGACAGCAGCGGGGCTCTTCTGCCTCGCCAGGGAAGGGATGTCTTTTTCCAGCCTCAAGGCCGCGGTCAAGGAGGGGGAGGAAAAGACAGAAGAACAGGAAGAGACAACTGAGGAGGAACATCGATGAAGATCCGGCGCACATTTATTCTTGTAATGATATTGATCGCCTCTGCGGCGGCCGGGGCGGCAGCTGAAAGCACGACCCTTGTCAGGGCCGGGCTTCCAAAGGGAGCAGGTTTCGGAGATCTTACCAGCCGCGGGATAGAGGTGCTTGCCGTCAACAGGGACGGAACGTTCGATATGGTCGTCACCGCGGGGCAGCTCGACTGGCTCAGGGCAGGCTCGATGCGGGTGGATATACTCGCGCGGCCGATGCTCGGCGCAGCCGCCGCCCTCGATGAGAACCTGGGACTCTACCATACATACGAGGAGATGCTCGCGGCGCTGGAGCAGATGGTCCTCGATTATCCCGCCCTTGCCGTTCTCGATACGATCGGTACGACGCATGAGGGGAGGGTGATCGTTACGCTGAAGATCTCGGACAACGCCGCCGTTGACGAGGGTGAGACAGAGGTGCTGATCGTCGGTTGCCATCATGCCCGTGAGCTGATGTCGGTCGACGTCCCCCTGAGGTTCGCGCGTTATCTTCTCGATAACTACGGGGCCAGCTCGTTCGTGACTTCGATGGTCGATAAGCGGGAGATCTGGATCGCGCCGATGATCAATCCGGACGGTCACGTCTATGTCCAGAACAACCATACCGGTGACTGGTGGAACTGGTGGAGGAAGAACAGGAGGGTCAACGGCGACGGCACTTTCGGCGTGGACCTCAACAGGAACTACGACTTTCACTGGGGATACGACGATGCGGGCAGTTCCCCCGATCCTGCGAGTGTGCTCTACAGGGGCCCCTCCGGGTTCAGTGAGCCTGAGACGCAGGCAGTGAGGGACTTCTGCAATTCGCGGGAGTTCTCCGTGGCTCTTTCCTATCACTCATACAGCGAACTTCTGATCCATCCGTGGGGTTATGCGGCCATTTTCACCGACGACCATGAGATGTTCACCGTGCTCGGTGATTCGCTCAGCCGCGGCAACGGCTACCTGGTGGGCTGCACTGCCACGAACATCCTCTACCCGGTAAACGGCGATTCGGACGACTGGATGTATGGTGAGACCGGTACGAAGAACAGGATATTCAGCTACACTGTAGAGCTCAACTCATACGCCGAGGGAGGCTTTGCCCCGCCGGATTCGCTCATCATACCGACATTCGAGAAGGTCCTGCCGCTGAACTTTACAATCCTGAGCAGAGCGGCCGACCCTTACTCCGTCCTTGGGCCTTTCCGCCCTGATATCGACGAGGTCACCGATCTTTCCGGCTCCTCACATCTCATTTCATGGTCGGGCGCTGAAGCTGGCGATGTAAACCCGCCGGTCGCCTGGGAAGTTCTCGAGTATGCAGGACTGGAACCTTCTGAAGATGATGGAAGCGGTGAGGGAGGTATCTGGGAGCTTTACGGGTTCACCGTCAGCGGCGCCAGGTACGGGACCCCGTCTGCGAGCTATTACTCGGGGCGCGATGACGGCAGAGAGTACACCCTGTCGATGATCGAGCCTTACCCCGTCGATCAGTTCGGTGATACCATCAGGTGTTCTGTATGGTACGAGATCGAGACGGGATGGGACTATGCCTTCCTCGAGATGAGCCAGGATGGAGGACTCACCTGGACGACAGTGCCCGGAAACCTCACGACGGTGCTCGATCCGAACGGCAATAACCGTGGATACGGGATAACGGGATTCTCCGGAGGCTGGACGTCCGCGGAATTCTGGCTGGGGCAGGCAGCGCCTCTTCAGCCGGGAGATGAGGTGACCCTGAGATTTACGTACTCCACCGACGCGTCCGTTAACGAGGAAGGGATATATATCGACGATATATCTCCTGTTCCGGCCTATGATTCAAAAACGGTCATCGCAGCGGCGCATGTGGATACATTCATCGTCATCGATCCGGACAGCATCGATACGTACGCCTACAGAGTAAGAGCGGCAGACGACGAGGGCCATATGAGCAGATGGAGTTACCTCGCCTTTCATACCGTTACCATATCCGTCGATTCGGAAGAGATCCCTCTTGCCAGGTCCGGCCTGGACAGCGTATATCCAAATCCGTTCAACCCGATGACGACAGTCAGGTTCACCGTCGGCAGAGACGACGTCTCCCTCTCAGGCCGCGCTCCGGTCCGACTCGAGGTATTCGACGTAGCAGGCAGGAGGGTATCGGTCATCGAGGACGGCTACAGGGAGCCCGGTACATACTCTGTCACCTGGGCCGGCACGGTCTCGGGGGCCGGGACGGCAGCCAGCGGGATCTACTTCATGCGGCTGACAGTAGGGCCGAGGTCGTTTTCCCGTAAAATGGTACTGCTGAGATAATCACAGCCAGGACGAATTCTCCATATTGACCTTAATCGGCTGATGTGCTTATCATGTCAGTCCGCGCTGAGCCGGGGTGTGGTGCGCGCGGGATGGAAAAAATATTCGATGGTACTGTATGCAGCCGGAAGGCAGCAAAGGAGGCAGGAAGATGGACAAGCTGATGAGCGCAGCCAAGCAGGCAGTCACCGGCTCTCTCAAGGTGAAGAGGGGCGAGAATTTCCTTATCGTGACCGATCGTCAGAAGATGAAGATCGCGGAGGCCCTCGCATATTGGGGCAAGAAGAGAGGGGCGGAGGTCACCACATACCTGATGACCGAGACCCTCCGGCCGATCACCGGTCCGACGGAGATGTTCAAGCAGATGATGAAGAAGGCCGACGTTTCCGTCTACATGCTTGACGCGAGGGTTGAGGAGAAGCCTTTCCGCGGATACATGGTCGGGCAGGGCGGCAAGGGCGGCCGCATCTGTATGATGCCCGGCATCACGGTCAGTATGATGGAGAGACTCGTCAATATCGACTTCAAGAAACTCGACCAGCTGACGAAGAAGACGATCCGCGTGCTCAAGAACAAGACTGAGGTCCGTGTGACAAACCAGCTCGGAACCGACATAACATTCAGCGTAAAGGGCCGCAACTGGGAGCCCGACAACGGCGACATCAGCAAGATGGGCAACCACGGAAACCTGCCCGCAGGCGAGTGCTACACCTGTCCAGTGGAGAGCACTTTCACCGGCAAGCTCGTCATCAGCCTGATCGACGACAAGATCGGCCGGGGCACGATGATATTCGAGAAGGGCAAGCTCGTCGATTACAAGGGCAAGGGCGTTTCCCAGATCATCAAGCAGATCGGAAACGACAAGACCGGTTTCATCGTCGGTGAATTCGGAGTCGGCACCAACAAAGGCGCGAAGATCTGCAAGAACATGCTCGAGGCAGAGAAGGCCTTCGGAACGGTCCACTTCGCTATCGGCGACAGCTACGGGCTAGGCAAGAACAAGAGCCAGTGGCACTTCGACGCACTCGTCGAGAAGGTCACCCTGACCGCCGGAAAAACGACGATTATAAAGAACGGAAAATTCCTGCTGAAGTAGGGATGACCGGCAGATCCATGGAGACGGCGGATAATCGATCCGTCATTAGGGAGCGGCCCCGAGCCGCTCCTTTTCTATTTTCCCCTTCTGGATCACGTTATATGTGGCGATGATCAGCCCGAAGAATATCCAGATAAAGAAAACATACTTGTCGTTTCGAAGATACTCGATCTTGATCTGGTCGATGACGAACATCACGAAACAGACGTGCAGCACACTCGCCTACTACAATTTTGCCGGGCGTAACAGGAAGGAACCAGCAGATCCCTCTCTGCTGGCTGATGCGGTAGAAGGAATTATGATGGATCCGCAGAGATACCGAACGCTGGCCTCATTTGTGAGGGAATATGTGATAGACAGGTACGACTATCGTGCCGGAGCTGTGAAACTGGAAAAGTTGTATGAGGGAGCCTTAAAATCGCCTCCGCTTACTCTCATGGAAAGGGTCAACCCGGGTGTTACCAGATGGATCCTGAGTTATGGGAGATGGTTTTACAAGGGATGCAAGATAGATCAGCGGAACAGACTACGGATGGGGCCGCAGGTGAGCGAGCATGGCATAGATAGTTGACAGCCGTTTGTCCAACCGTGTTAGAATCCTGCGAAGTCATCTGTTTACGGACAGGTTAGGACATTTCATAAGGCAAGGAGGAACAATGGAGCAGAGTAAAGGTACCGGTAAACTTCCGGCGAATGCCTACACGGTGCTCGAGCCGGGCGAGGATTATATTCCTTACATTCCTACAGACAGGACTATTCCCGAGATAACAACTCGTTCTGTGACGCTCGGTCTCTTCATGGCCGTTCTCTTCACGGCTGCCGCTGCCTATCTCGGCCTCAAGATCGGCCAGGTCTTCGAGGCGGCGATCCCGATCTCTATCCTTGCCGTCGGTATCGGTGGACTGTTCGCCAGGCGCTCCACGATCCTCGAGAATGTGATCATCCAGTCGATCGGTTCTGCGTCAGGGGTGGTCGTGGCTGGGATGATATTCACGCTGCCTGCAATATTCATCCTCGACCTCGAACTTAAATATTACCAGACATTCATAGCCGCCATGCTCGGCGGATTCCTCGGCATACTCTTCATCGTCCCGCTGAGGCGCTACTTCGTCAAGGAGCAGCACGGACATCTGCCCTTCCCCGAGGGAACGGCCATCACAGAGGTACTCGTCTCCGGAGAGGCGGGGGGAGAACAGGCCAAGGTCCTGATCAAAGCCGCGATCATTGCGGGGCTGTATGATTTCTGTATCGCCACGTTCGGCCTCTGGCGGGAGGTCATCTCGACTCGAGTCATCCCGCCGCTGGCGGTCGTGGCTGACAAGGCAAAGCTCGTCGTGAAGGTAAACGCCGGAGCCGCGGTGATGGGGCTCGGATATATCATCGGCCTTCGCTACGCGACGATAATCGCGGCGGGGAGCTTCCTTGCATGGCTCGTCTTTATACCGGCTGTCTTCTACTTCGGCAGGCATATCGGTGCGCCCCTGGCGCCGGGTGAGGTGCCGATCGCCGAGATGACGCCCGAGCTGATCTTTACGAACTATGTCCGCCACATCGGCATCGGCGGTATCGCCGTCGCCGGTATCATCGGTATCATAAAGAACCTGAAGATCATCGTCTCCTCGTTCAGTGTCGGCATCAAGCAGATGTTCGCCGGCAAGGGGCATGCCGAGGAGAAGACCGACCGCACCGACACCGATATGCCGATGTCTTCGGTCGTCTTCCTTCTGACAGTCACGCTGATCGCGGTTCTACTATTCTTCGGCTTCGGCGTCGTCGACTCGTGGAGTATGGCTCTTATCTCACTCGTCGTAGTTACGGTGATCAGCTTTCTCTTTACCACCGTTGCCGCAAGGGCGATCGCGATCGTCGGGATGAATCCCGTATCGGGGATGACCCTGATGACGCTGATCCTGTCCAGTGTCGTGCTGGTAAAGGCAGGCCTGTCGGGGCCCTCGGGGATGGTCGCGGCGCTGATCATCGGAGGGGTCGTCTGTACGGCCCTCTCTACAGCCGGGGCATTTATCAGCGATCTGAAGGTCGGCTACTGGCTCGGTTCGACGCCGAAGAAGCAGGAGACATACAAGTTCCTCGGCATCCTTGTCGCCTCGGCGGCCGTGACAGGAGTGATCCTGCTCCTCAACAAGGTCTACGGCTTCGGGCCCGACAGTGTGCTGGCCGCACCGCAGGCGAACGCGATGGCGGCTGTCATCAAGACACTGATGTCGGACGCGAGCGCTCCGTGGGGCCTCTATATCGCCGGCGGATTCATGGCGATCATACTCGAGATCCTCAAGATATCGCCCCTGGCATTCGCTCTCGGGATGTACCTCCCGATCCATCTCAATACGCCGATCCTCGTCGGAGGACTCGTATCGCACTTTGTAATCAACAGCAGCAAGGACCCCGCTATCAGCAACAGTCGCAAGGAGCGCGGCACCCTCATTGCTTCCGGTTTTATCGCCGGCGGCGCCCTGATGGGTGTTGTGAGCGCGCTCATCGCCTTCATCGGGTTGCACGAGGTGCTCCACACCGGAATCGGCGAGACAGCGTTCGGAGAGGTGCTCAGCGTGATCCTGTTTACGGGGCTCTGCCTCTATGTCTATTGGGATTCCAAAAAGGCCGCGTAGGCCGGGTGGCGCTAAAGAGAGTTTAAGAGGGAAGTGACATTGGCCGGACCGTTTGCCAGGATGATATATGCCGTCGACCGTATCCTTCCCGGACCGAGGGTCGGCGGCAGGGATTCGCACGAGGCCTACTCGGAGTGGGAATACGGGACAGGAAGATCCCTCCTCGAAGAATATTCGCGCTGGTTCGGCGCCCTCGAAGGAAAGAGGGTGCTCGACATCGGCTGCGGCCTCGGCGGGAAATCTGTCGCCTACGCTGAGAAGGGCGCGGCCGTAACTGGTGTCGATTTCGATCCGGTGCACGCCTCCGGGGCGCTCGAATACGCGGAAAAGAGGGGAAACCCGATAGATGTCGTCACCGGTGACGCGGCCGATCTTCCCTTCCGCAAAGGTTCCTTCGACATCGTCATCGCGAATGATTCGATGGAGCATTTCTCGAGGCCCGCTCCGGCACTGGAGGAATTCGCCAGGGTGACGAGGAGCGGGGGATCGGTATTTCTTTTCTTCACGCCGTGGGGATCGCCGCTCGCTTCTCATCTATATGATCATATCCATACACCCTGGTGCCATCTGCTCTACAACGACAATATGCTCGAGCAGCTCCTCGAGCTGTCGCTTACGCGGCGCGGGGAGGAGGACCCGCGGGGCGAGGCGGCGAGGATGATGAACGACTACCGCATTTCGAACAACAGGATCGATGTATCGAGCTACAGGCGGATCCTCGATGGGGTCCCGTCTCTCGAAACGGTCTTCGAGGAGCTGAAACCTCCCCGGTTCGGGTTTCTCGGCCCCCTTACGTCGATTCCACATCTTGGTGAACTCTTTACCGGAACGGTAACAGCAGTTCTGCGTAAAAGGTAATAATCGCCCGGAACAGCTGCGGCGAGGGAGCCGGGCCGCAGGGCCCGGTGGGCATTCCGCCTTGACGGGGCATACCCTCTGATGTAACTTCCACAGGCGCCCCGTGGTGCGGGGACGGAACGGAAAATTATGAAACGCGCATATCTTGCATACATTCTGCTGTCCGCCTTCGCCCTTCTTGCTGTGACGGGTGGGTGCGGCACTGACGCCGAGGGGCCGGTCACCAGGCCGTTCCACGAATCGGGATGGTACAGCCCCGATGCGGGGGATACGGAGAGGTATGTCGATACGATGAGGAGCGTCTCGATGATCGAGATTCCTTTCGGTATCGGCGAGAGCTCCACCCTGAAGCTCGGCGAGGTCCAGGGCATCGTCTATACGACGCTGCTGATGCAGTTCAATTACGATTCACTGGTAAATTACGAAGGCCTGACAGTGGACTCGGTGATACTCGACCTGCCGGTGATCATCGTGCAGGACACACTCTTTCACGTCGGGGTCACATTCAACGAACTTCTCGAGGATTTTTCTGAGTTTGACACGATTACATCTCCTCTATCGTACGATCCTTTTCCGATCCTCGGTGCGGACGGAGAGACGGTCAGGGATATCAGCTTCGAGAGGACCGAGTTCTCTATCGACGAATCACTCGTCCAGGGATGGGTGGACGGCACATCGACGCCGTGGGAATACGGGATCTCGATCAACTGGGCATACGAGCCCGACACTCTGGGCCTGATCGAGATGTATGCCCAGAACTACGGCTCGAACCCGCCGGTCCTGAGAGGAAAATTCAGCGATGGGCAGGAGGTCCTGCTTCCTGATGTCTCGGACTACGCGATCACAGCCGACCGTATCGCTACTCTCGCTGCGGCTGGAGGGGTGGCTCGCAGGATATTCTTCGAATTCGACCTGGCCGGGGTCCCCGAACTGGCCACACTGAACTACTCCGCGCTCGTCTTCCACACGGACGGGTCCGCCGGGCTGGGAGCCACATACGGCGAGCAGCTGATAGGCGCTCAGACAGATTTTTCCTACTACATTTACGCTCCCGATTCACCCGATCCTGACGATCCGGGGATACTCGAAGGCACCGGGGTCTCAAGGAACCTGCTGCCTGTAAATATCGACGCGAAGATCAAGATCCCGCTCGGGCAGTATACGACCGATATCCTCAGCGGGGCGCGTGTCAATAACGGCCTCGTCCTGCAGTCCGATCTTGAGACGTCGAGGGTGCAGATACTGGCGCTGTTCGGACCTGCCGACGGTGATTCACTGAGGCCGTATCTAGAAGTGATATACACGATGCCGACGGACTTCGGGGGGCGCAAGTGAGGAATTTCGCAGCGGCCGCGGCAGTCATCCTGATCGTGCTTCTTCCCTGCGGGGCGAAGGCGCAGTCGATCTACGGCATGAACTATATCGGCGAAGCGGTACACATGGGGAGTGCGAGGCACGAGGCGCTCGGTTTCTCCACGGTGGCCGTTCAGGACACGCTCAACTCGGTCACATCCAACCCTGCATCGACGGCTGACCTGGGCATGATGACCCTGACGATACAGCAGGTCATCAGCGGAAGCAGGGTCTATTTTCTCGACTATGAATCGAAACAGACCCGGTACACCGTTCCGACATTCACAGCTTCTTTTCCTTTGAGGAACGGCCTCGTAATAACCTCGGGGTTCAGGACCCGGTATTACGGCAGGGCCGATTTCGCTTACCAGATCGATATCGAAAACGCTCCGACCGGTTACCAGAACTACAAGCTCGACAGCAATCTCTACACTATCCCGGTGATCTTCGCGTGGAGGCCGATAAGTTCCCTCCGTGTCGCCGCCGAGGCGCAGTTCAACCTCGGATCTGTTATAGACAAGGTCAATGTCTGGTTCGACGACCTCGATTACAAGAACGTAGATTCCAAACGGAGGCGCAGCTATACGGGCCTCTCATGGGGGGCGGCAGTTCTCTGGGAGGTGCATCCCCGGATCTGGCTCGGAGCGAGCGTCGACGGACCGGTGAACTATAGCGTCGAAGAGGAGATCGATAATACGGCGTCGGTCCTCGATACGACATTTTCGTATGACTATACCCTGCCCCTCGCCTTTGACGTGGGATTCGCGATTAACCCCATAGGCAGATGGTGGCTGTCATCCTCCTACTCGATGAGAGCCGCGTCGGACCCGGTCGGGTACCCTCAGCTCGAGGGAAGTATCGTCGATGAGACGCATATCGGTATAGGTATAGAGAGGCGCGCCAGCGTGGAGGGACACGTCCTGAACCAGATTCCGATAAGGCTCGGGTTCTACATGGACAGGTCCCAGGTCCAGTTCCCCCCGGGACAGGATGTCACCTCGACGTTCATCACGGTCGGCTCGGCGGTACCGATGGGGAAAAAGGCGGGATCGATCGACTACACTCTGGAGTTCGGAAGGATTGGCTCGCAGGAGGAGAATTTCGTCGAGGAGAACATATTCCGGTTCGGGCTGAGCATCAGCCTCGCGGAGCCATGGTCGAAACGGAATACCGAGAGACATTGACGGCCCCTCCGGCTGTTCAAGGTGAGCGATATGAGATCGACAATAATCACGATAACGGTCCTCACACTTGTGACAATCTTCACATATGGAACATCAACAGGGCAGGCCTCCGATGAGACCGCCGACGAGATGCCGCTCTCTCAGCAGCTTGAAGGGCTCGGGCCGCAGCCGAGGCTTGCGTACCTGCGTCACCTTCTTCAGGGTGGGAGGGCCGATGCACAGGTCATGTTCCAGACGGCTGTCGCCTTTCACGAGCTCGACCTGACCGATTCCGCCCTATATTACTATGACAGGGCGATTGCTATCGATCCGAAAGATTTCAAGTCGCATGTCAACAAGGGAGTCCTTTTTGACGCTGAGGGCGACTACGCTAACGCAATCAAGAGTTTCGCGATGGCGGCAACGCTGAATCCCGATGATGTCCTGGCGCATGCGCATCTCGCGTTTCTCCTTCATCAGAATGGCGACCACAGGGAAGCATGGGGCCATCTGCACGCCGCTCTCGAACTCGATCCCGGCCACCCGCAGCCGCATTTCTACCTCGCTGTCTTCTTCTGGGAGGCGAGGATCTTCCGGGAGGCGATGAGGGAATGGGAGACGGTCATGGACCTCGAGCCGGACGGCTTCCTTGCCCTCAAGGCCCGCGACAACATAGTGATGCTTCAGAAAGCCCTCGAATCACCCTCTCCGGAAGGTGACTGGCACCCCGAGAGGTAAAATAATCTACACCTTGACAGTTCATGCACCTTTTTCTAGATTTAAAGCAGGTAAAGGATTATTATCAGGAACTACGAAGACTGACCCCAGTACATGAAAGGAAGATATCGTGACAAGACTTCTGTCCATAATCGCCGTTCTGGTGATTTCAACAATGGCTGGATGCGGCGGATCAGGCGGAGGCACCTCTGTCGAAACGGATCCCGCCGCGAATACGAGTGGCGGAGGCCAGACGACAGATTCGCAGGGATTCACGCGCAACATGGGGCCTGCTGAGATAGCCTATCAGTCGGCCAAGCAGTTCATGTCAGCCGGAAACTACACCGAGGCTATCGCGAACCTCGAAAAAGCGGTCTCGATCAAGCCGACCTATCTCGAAGCCTGGTCAGACCTCGGCAGGGCCTATACAGACCGGAAAGATTACGAGAAGGGCATCGCTGCCTATCAGAAGGCTCTTGAGCTTTCCCCGGACAACGAGGCGCTCATCGCATCGATCGGGTACAACTATCTCAATCTCGAGGATCTTGACAACGCCGAGACCTATTACCTGATGCTGGTCGAAGAAGACACGCTCGACTACAGCGGCAACGTCAACCTCGCTTTCATCGCGCAGAGACGCGACGACACCCACGGGGCGATAATGTATTACGAGCGCGCGCTTCACTCGAATCCGAATGACGCTACGACACTCGGTACGCTTGCCGGCCTTTACGGAAAGCTCGGTAACAAGGAGAAGAAGTACGAATATCTCCATATGGCTATCGATGCCGCTCCGGAGAACCACCAGTTCAAGAAGCAGCTGGCCAAGGCGTATTTCACAGAGAAGGATTACGAGAACGCGATTCCTCTCTACGAGTCGCTTGTGATGGAATTCCCCGATGATGCGAGTTACCACCAGAGACTCGGATTCGCCCTGTCCCAGACCGACAGGAAGGCCGAGGCGCCGGCCGAGCTGGAGAAAGCTGTAGCTATAAATGGCGGAGACGCGTTTACATTCGCGATCCTCTCCAAGATATACAACGAGAACAAGATGTACTCGAAGGCGGCCGGATCGGCAAAGAAAGGCCTCGCTCTGAATGACGGTGAGGTAGCGTTCCTTACCTACCAGTGGGGCGAAGCGCTGTCGAAGCAGAACGACTACGAGGGCGCCATGGCCAAATTCGAGAAGGTCTCCGGTATGGGTGATCCTCTCTGGTCAGGACCCGCGACCAAGCAGGTCGACCGCCAGCTGAAGCTGATAAAGATTCGGGAGGCCAAGAAGGAGCAGGAGCAGTACGAATAGAACCTGGCCTGATCCTTACATGACCATTGTTCATTTCGAGGCCTCCCCGACAAGCGGGGAGGCCTCGTCTTTTAATAGACGGAGGTGAGATCGATGGTTTCTTCCGGGAAGACGCGCAGGCGCCGTCCGGGAGCACTGTTGGCAGTACTCGTCATCCTGATGTTTGCCGCCACTGTTCCCGTTGCTGCCGCCGATACCAATGCC
The DNA here is from genome assembly GCA_964457905.1 of uncultured bacterium. Lineage (GTDB taxonomy): Bacteria > Krumholzibacteriota > Krumholzibacteriia > Krumholzibacteriales > Krumholzibacteriaceae > JAUWCL01. Next base: position 34,040 of record CAYWGA010000020.1, read on the forward strand.
GTACTTACCGAACCACTATCCCCGCAACAGGAGACCCAGGCCGCGGCGACAGCAGTCGCTGGCGCCCAGGAAGAGGGTCCGGAGAAGCCGGACGTTCCAAGGGTCGTGATCGTCCTGGACAAGGGCGGGGAGATCGTGATGGAACTGATGCCTGAGGAGGCCCCGCTGGCGGTGGAGAGGTTTACTTTCCTCGTCAACGAAGGCTTCTATGATGGTCTCAAGTTCCACAGGGTAGAGTCATGGCTGATCCAGACTGGAAAGAAGGATACAGAACTCGCAACGATCGAGGGCGAGATGTTCTTCCAGAGCCTCAAGCACGACAAGGGGATGGTGGGAATGGCCCGCTTTCCTGACGACTACGATTCCGCCACAACGCAGTTCTACATCCTCAAGGAGTGCAAGAACGCGCTGAACGGCGAATACACGATCTTCGCCTGTGTGGTCGAGGGGATGGATGTCGTGATGAATATCAAGAAAGGAGCGAAGATAAAGGAGGTCAGGTTCGTCGAGTAGCTGTTGAGGACCTGATAACAAGGCGATAGGGAAATAGCCTTAAAATATGTTTTTCGTCCATGTAAAGCAGTCAGGTACTTGACCTGTGAACCCTTTTTCAGGTATATATATATGGCTGCGAGATATTTGACTGCTGGCTATTGCCGGACCGAAAAGTGAAGGACGGAGAATGCGTTTTACCGCTATGTTCAGGTATGGCTTGAGGGCGTTGGCTGTGATGTCCGAGAGATACGGAGGACAGCCGGTCTCAGCGAAGGAAATATCGGAGCTGGAGGATATCTCATCCAGCTTCCTCGAGCAGCTTCTTGCCCACCTCAGAAGACATGATATCATCGTAGGCGTAAGGGGCCCGGGTGGAGGCTTCAGGTTGAAGAGGCCGCCCGAAGAGATCAAGATCGGAGACGTGGTTGAGGCGCTGGAGGGCCATTTCTACGTTGCGAGCTGTCTCAGCGGTGACTGTGAGGGGGAGCAGGAGGTTCCCTGTGAGAAGTTCGATGACTGTGTCGTCGTGCCGATGCTCAAGCAGCTGGAAGGTGATATCACGAAAGTCCTTTCGTCATATAACCTGTCCGATATACGGAAGCTCTTTGACATGGAAAAGACCGGCTGAGTCCGCTTCGCCGGTCATGAGATAAATCTGCCGCCGAGTGCCCTTGCTGTCAGCGAGAGCTGTCGCTGGATTCGAGGGCTGTCATCGCCACCGGAGTCAATCAGGCTATGAACGATCTGAAGCGAAGGGTCTATTTCGACCACAACGCCACCACGTACATGAGGGAGGAAGTCATCGAAGCGATGCTTCCCTTCCTTCACACGAGATTCGGAAACGCGAGCAGCCTCCACTTCTTCGGTCAAGAGAACAGGGGTGTCATCGACGAGGCGCGCGAGCTTGTCGCTTCATTCATCGGGGCCGAGCCGGCGGAGATCATATTCACATCGGGCGGGACTGAATCGGACAACATCGCTATCAGGGGAGTCGTCAGGGCTCTGCGCGAAAAGATTCCCGAGCCGCATCTCATCACATCCGCCATCGAGCACCCCGCTGTTCTGAGGACATGCGAGGCCCTCGAAAAGGAGGGTGTGGCCGTCACCTGTCTTCCCTGCCGCAGGGACGGGTCGATCGATGTGGCCGATCTCGAGGCTGCATTGAAAGAGAATACGATCCTTGCCAGCATCATGGTCTCGAATAACGAGACGGGGGTCATCCAGCCCCTGAAGGAAATATCAGCTATCCTCAGGGACAAGGGTATCATCTTTCATGTCGACGCGGTCCAGGGGATGGGGAAGATCCCTGTCGATGTTGGGGAGCTCGGCGCTGATCTTCTTTCGATATCGGCCCACAAGTTCTACGGACCCAAAGGCATCGGAGCACTCTACGTGAGGCGCGGAACGCCGATCGAACCGATTTACACGGGCGGCCACCAGGAGGAGGGCCTCAGGCCGGGTACGGAGAACATCCCCGCTATCGTCGGATTCGGTGAGGCCTGCCGGCTCTCGGCAGCGCATCTCGATGCTGAGATGGCGAGGATAGGCGGACTACGCGACAGGCTCCAGGAGGGGATCCTCGAGAAAGTGCCCAACATACATATCAACGGGGACGGGGCTCCGAGAGTCCCCAATACCTGTAACGTCACCGTACCGGGCATCGAGGGAGAAGCGATGTCGCTCAACCTCAGCATGCTCGGATTCGCACTGTCAAGCGGTAGCGCCTGCGCTACCGGCGATCCCGAGCCGAGCCATGTCCTCAAGGCGATGGGCCTCGATCCGGTTGAGGCTCAGGGCGCGCTCCGGATCAGCCTTGGTATCTGCAACACAGACGAGGATGTCGACGCCTTCCTGGAGACCTTCCCTGAGGTCGTCAAGAGGCTCCGCGAGCTGTCGCCCATCAGGGGAGAGAGCTGATCTCTTGACCTATCCGACCCGATCTTTCCTAAAAGTGATACCTGTCCTTGCAGTGATGCTCGTCCTGTTGTCAGTGGCCGGGCCCGCCATCACATATGACAGGAATTTCGTCGAAAGCCTCGATGGGTATTACGCGAGACCGGTCTCGTGCGGGAATCATATCATCTACTATGGCGACAGGGGAGAGAAGCTCGCCATCGAGATCGAGAAGATACTGTGCAGGGCCGCAGGAGATATCGCGGCAGGTGTCGGGCTGGAGAAGGTATCCCCGGTAGCGTTCATAATCGCCCCGGATACTCCGGCGTTCAGGAGGCTGCACGGCGGACGGCTGCCCGAATGGGGAGAGGCATTCGGTGATTCGCGGAGGATGATCATCGGTATCGACGCGTCGCGTGTCCTTCTGTCAAACCGGCCCCTCGAGACTGTGGTCAGGCATGAACTTTCGCATGTCTTTCTCGCCCAGCGAACGGGGAGAGCGCCATGCCCGTCCTGGTTTGTCGAAGGTATAGCGATGCGGCAGTCGAGGGAGTGGACCCTCGGCGATCAGTGGCGCCTGGCCCTGGCAGTGGCCAGGGATGATGTGCCCCGTCTCGAGGATCTTCAGGGCAGGTTCCCGAAGAGCTCGGGGAAGGCTGCCGTCGCTTACCGTATCAGTTACGCGGCGGTCGAAGAACTGATCGGGGCAGAAGAGAGGGATATTGTCACATTTACGGCCTTTCTGAGGGACACGAGAGATTTCGAGAAAGCATTTACACTGACATTCGGCGAGACGACCGCGGAGTTTTCGGGCAGGTTCGAGGCCTCGATGAGGAGCAGGTACCACAGGACCTCGCTCTTTCTGAACATATCACCTTACGGGCTGATGTTGTCGGCGCTCTTTCTTTTCGTGTATTTCTTAAAGAGGAACAGAAGCAGGAAGAAGGTCGAGGAGTGGGAGAGTGAGGACCCCGGGCCCCCGGCGTCCCCTGCTTCCCCGACATCTCCAACGGTGCATTAAAAGTGATTCCGGACTCTCCATTGCGGGAATGCCCGTCTGCTCTTGACAGCCTGAAGAACACTTCTTATACTAACCGGTACCTTCCGTCGTTCTGCGGAAGCGGTTTTTTTTGGAGGGCTAGTCCTAATTGGTAAGGCAGCGGATTTGAAATCCGCCGGGCGTAAGCCCTTGGGGGTTCGAGTCCCT
>CAYWGA010000021.1:0-28044 GCA_964457905.1 uncultured bacterium
GTGGCGGCAGGAATGATACTGGCGAGGCTCGTCCCCGCTTCGTGGAAGGTCTACTTCTGCAGCAACTGTTCCCTTACGACATGTCCCGACTGTTCCGATACGGAGACGGGGATCACGCTCTGCCACAACTGCGCCACCGCGATCGGCGGACTCTCGAGCGTCAAGGTGATGGAGGCTCTGCTGAGGCACAGAAGGCAGAAAGTAAGGTCGATAGGGCACCGTGGCGTATGGCTCAGGATGAAGGTCGTCCCGGGTTCGTCGAAGATAATCCTCGGATCGGCCGGCAGGGGCATGATTATCATGTCGATAGCGGCCTCTGCAGTGCTGATGTTCCTCTGGAACGGATTCTACCTCGATGATCCACGCAGCGCGGGCTCTGCCGCACAGCTGATACAGCAGGCTGCGGCAGGTATCGTGATCGCGCTCTGCTGGCTCGCGACTGTCAGAACAAGCAAACCGAAGGACCAGATAAACTACCGCATCCTCCCCCAGGACTACAAGGTCGAGAAGCACGAGGAGAAACAGGCTGCCCCCGATTCTCACGGCCTGTCCCTGGATGATGCCTCCGCGGATACACCGGCCGGACCGGCAGCTCCGGAACGGCCCGAGCGCAGGCGTTTCACCGATGAGGACGTCAAGGCGCAGGATGCGTTCAAGGACTACCTCGAGACGCTGTAGGAAGGAAGATCGATGGCACTGGAAGGAAATGCCAAGGATTTCGGGCTGAGTGAGATATTCCAGCTCATCTCGATCCAGAAGAAATCGGGGATGCTCTCGATATCAGGCGATGAGAACATGGCGATATTCTTCCAGGACGGACTGATCGTATCGACCAGGGACCGCAGGGCGAGGGCGCGCGACCCGCTCAAGGACTACCTCCTCAGGTACGGATTCATCGGCCGCGACGAGATGAACAACCTTCAGCAGATCCAGTCGAGGTCGGGGATGGACCTGACCGATATCCTGCTGCAGGAGAAATATTTCTCGGATGACGAGCTGAGCACGATATTCACCGAACAGATGTATGAGACGGTCCAGGAAGTGCTTTCCTGGCCGAAGAGTTACTACAAGTTCGTCTCGGGCGGCAGTGTCCTCGTAGGAGTCAGGACCTTCACGGCCATCAAGGTCGAGGGCCTCCTGATGGAAAGTATGAGAAGGATCGACGAACTGCCCGAGATGCACAGGATCTTTCATTCGAATGAGATGGTCGTCCGCCGCCTTCCCGCCCCGCAGGGCAGCGACTCCAGACTCGATAAGAACGAAGAGATCCTTTACAACATGCTCTCCGAGGAGACGAGCATAGCCGACCTCATCTCGCACTCCCGCATGGCGAAGTTCAGCACCTACGAAGCGCTCAAGCTTCTGCTGGAGAAAGAACTGCTCGAGATAACGAAAGACACGAGCCCCGTCGCCGAGGAAGTCGAGGAAGAGGTCCTCGAGAAAAAGGCGAAGAGCGGAAAGAAATTCGTGCCGACTCTCGCAGTCGTGATGATGCTCATCGCGTGCTTCGCGGCGGGTGAATATGTCATACCTGCCCTGCTCCCGCCGGGTTGGACCGCCGAGGCTTTCTCGAACGATTCACAGGCCGCGGCCGTTTCCGGTGACGATATGCTTTCGGGAAATCTCGAGGAATTCCAGTTGAGACGGCTCGAAGCGACAGTCAGCGAGGGCCTCGAGGAATACTACGCCGTAAAGGGCACATACCCGTTTACGCTGGAGATCCTCGCCGTGAGGAAATTCGTGACCCGCGACACGATCTCGAATGTCCACCAGGTCGGCATCGTGTACCGGATGGGAAACAGCGGAACGGACTACACCCTCGCTCGCAACTGATCTCTTCCTGAATCATTTTTTCTTGAGGATCGGCGTCAGATCGGCGACGGCGTTTATCATCCGTCCCTTGATATCTTCCAGCCAGAACAGCCCGCTGCGGGAAAGCTTTACCTTTATAGTAGCGGGAGTATCGATCACCCAGACCCCTTCGCGCCTGAGCCTGTAGATATCAGTCTCACTCGCCGCGCCGCCTGGATAGAGTGTGAAGGCGGCCCTGTATCCCGCCTGTGAGGCGAGCGACGCGGTCTCCGGGTCGACCCTTCCGAATGGATAGGAAAGGCTGAGGACCTCTGTCCCGGTGCGCAGTTCTATCTCTTCCTTCGACCGGACCATCTCGCCGAGAGCTTTTTCGCGGTTCATGCCGGTCAGCGGCCGGTGGCTCTCGCAGTGCGATCCGAACGAGACGTTCCCCGAAGCGAGCTTTCTGACCGTGTCCCAGTCCATGTGCCGCGCTTTTCTCCCGGGCAGGCCGAGCTCCCAGCTGTTCTCCTCACCGGCGAATCCGGAGACGAGAAAAACGAGGGACGGCACACTGAGTCTGTCGAGTACGGGAGCGGCATTTTCGGCGATGCAGTCGTACCCGTCGTCGAATGTAAGCAGTATTTCCTTTTCCCCTGCGGGCCTCTTCCCTTCGATCGTCTCGAGAAAGGTCCTCTCATCGATGAACCTGTATCCCGAATCGATCATGGCCCTGATCTGTCTTTCGAACCGGCGCGGACTGATCCAGGTCCCGCCAAACTCGAAATCGACTACCTTGTGATACGTGAGAACGCCTGGGATATTCCTGGCCGGGTACCCGAACCTGGCCCGCCAGAAGGCGTAGAGAGCGGCAACGGCGAAGACGATGATTGCCGCTGCCTGGAACGGGGCTGTCATCTCTTTCCCCTGCCAGTATGGCCGAATCCGCCGGAGCCGCGGTCGGTTCCTTCGAGGGTCCCGGTCTCGACCAGCTCAGTCTCGGGAAGTGAACAGATGACCATCTGCGCGATCCGGTCCCCCCTGCTGACCGTAAAAACGGTGTCACCGAAATTGAAGAGGATAACGCCGACTTCACCCCTGTAATCACTGTCGATAGTGCCTGGACTGTTGAGCAGCCCGATCCTGCTTTTCAGGGCGAGCCCGCTCCGGGGCCTGATCTGCGCCTCGTATCCGTGGGGGACGGCCATCTCGAATCCGGCCGGGACGAGAACGACTTTGCCGGGCTCGACGATCATCTCGCCGTCACATGCCGCGTGAAGATCGTATCCGGCCGATCCAGCGGTCATCCGGGTGACAGGAGGCAGTCCTTCATAATGTGGGAGATATTTTATTTCGATGGTGACAGGCATACTGTCCTTCGATCCTCAGTTCATCTCAGCGTTTCTTTCGGGGCGCGCCGTCCGGCCCGCATGTCGCCCGGATCAGGCGATCCGGCGCTAGAATCTTCTTCGCGACGTTCGCAATCATCTTCACATCGACCTTGTCTATGTCCCGCAAGACATCATCGATCTTCCTGAAACTTCCGATATAACATTCCTCGTGGAAGAGCCTGAACAGCCGTGTCTCCGAGGATTCGAGGCCGAAAATTATCGATCCCTTGAGCTGCGCCTTCGCGCTTTCGAGTTCTTCCCCGGTGACTCCGCCGACACGGATCTTCTCCATCTCCCTCTCGAAGATATCGAGAGCGGGCTGAAGGTTTCTCGGATCGACACAGAAGTATACCGAAAACGCGCCCGTGTCGCTCCAGAAATTGATGGTGGAGAAGACAGAATAGGCGAGGCCGGCCTTTTCTCTCAGGGACTGGAAGAGTCTCGAGGAGACACCTCCGCCGATGATCCCTGAAAGGAGCATCACTGCGAACCTCATCGGGTCGCCAGAAGGGACGGTCCTCGTCCCGATACAGACGTGGTACTGGTTCCATCCGTTCTTGCGTGCCGATCCCGACCTGGCGGGCTCGAACCTGTCGTGCCTCCGCCCCGGCCGCCTGCCCTTAAGCGGGAAATCGAACTTCCGGTCGAGTATCCTCGCGACCCTGCCCGCGGGGATATCGCCGATATAGGCGAAGACCATATTGGCAGCTGTGTAAGTCTTCCTGTGAAAGGCGAGGAGACTGTCGCGGTCTATGCCTGAGATATCCTTGAGGTTGCCTGCAACCGGATGCCCGAGCTGGCTCCCTTTGAACAGACCCTTGAAGAAGAGTTCGTAGACCTCCTCTTCCGGAGAATCGTTGACGCTCCTGATCTCCTCACGTATCACCTTCAACTCCGTTTTCAGCTCGGGCGCCTCGATCAGAGGATTGAGGACGATGTCGGAAAAGACATCGGCGAGCCTCGGGAAGTGCTCCTCGAGCGTCCTCCCGTGAAAACAGACCGCTTCCTTGCTGGTGAAGGCGTCCCACTGGCCGCCGATCGACTCGAGGTCGAGCGCGATATCGAGGCCGCTCCTCGACGGTGTGCCCCTGAACACCATGTGCTCGAGGACATGCGACATCCCGCGCTGGCCGGCTTCCTCGTCGCGGGAGCCCTTTTTTATCCAGGCGCCGAACGCCGCCGTCGATGAAACGATATTCTTCTGATAAAGAAGGACCGCCCCTGAATCAAGGGCGATCCTCCGTGGTACTGGCAGATTTATCATAATGGCCTAGCGACGTCCGCCGCCGCCCCTTCGGCCGCCGTCCCTGCTGCTGCCGTGCTTTTCCTCGTCGTAATCGGGGAGAAGCACCTTGCGGCTCAGGCGAATCTTGCCGTCGCGGTCGACGTTTACGACCTTGACCTCGATCTCGTCGCCGACGTTAAGTACGTCCTCGACCCTCTCGACACGATTGATGTCTATCTCGGAGATGTGCAGGAGTCCGTCGCGGCCCGGCATGATCTCTACGAAGGCGCCGAACTGAACGACGCTCCTGACCTTGCCCTTGTAGACCTTGTCGATCTCGGGCTCGGCGGTGATCTCCTCGATCATCGCCAGCGCCTTGTCATGCGAATCTCCATCGATGGCGGCGATAGTAACGGTGCCGTCATCATCGATGTCGATCTTCGCGCCTGAAGTATCCTGGATATGCCTGATCATCTTGCCCCCCGGGCCGATGATCTCGCGGATCTTGTCGGTATGCACCTTGATCTGGTGGATCTTCGGCGCGTACGGCGAGATGTCGTCCTTCGCCTTGTCGATAGTTCCGTCCATGATATCGAGGATCTGCATCCTTGCGCGTTTGGCCTGCTCGAGCGCCTCGGTCATGATCTCTTTCGCGATACCGAAGACCTTGACGTCCATCTGGAACCCGGTCACGCCATCGCGCGTCCCGGTCACCTTGAAGTCCATGTCGCCGAGATGATCTTCGAGTCCGAGGATATCGGTGAGGATCGCGTGCTTGCCGTCCTCAGTGATCATACCCATCGCGACGCCCGCTACGGGCTTCTTGATAGGCACGCCGGCGTCCATCAGCGCGAGGCTTCCGCCGCAGACGGTGGCCATCGAGCTGGAGCCGTTCGACTCCATGATGTCGGAGACTACCCTGATCGTGTAGGGGAAATCCTCATCGGCGGGAAGCACGGGGACGATCGCCCTCTCGGCGAGCGCTCCGTGACCGATCTCCCTGCGGCCGGGGCCGCGGAAGAAACCGACTTCGCCGACACTGTACGGCGGGAAGTTGTAATGAAGCATGTACTTCTTCCAGCTCTCGCCGGCCAGCGCGTCGACGCGCTGCTCGTCCTGCGAGGTTCCAAGCGTCGTCACAGCGAGAGCCTGCGTCTCGCCCCTGGTAAAGAGGGCGCTGCCGTGGGTCCTCGGAAGGACACCGATCTCGCATTTTATCTCACGGACCTCATCGTACGCGCGGCCGTCGGTCCTGACCTTCTCATCGAGGATCATCTTCCTGACAGCCTCACGCTCGAGGTCGTGCATGATGTTCTTGATTACTTTTTCCGACTCGGGGAATTCCTCGGCGAATTTCTCGAGTGCCTGGGTCTTCAGCTCTGAGAGAGCCTTGTCGCGCAGTTGCTTGCCCTTGACCCGGCAGGCCTGGTCGACACCCTGAAGGTAGTCGTGCCTGAGCCTCTGCTGGAGGTCCTGGTCGACCTCTACAACCGTAAACGTTCTCTTCTCGGGGATATCGCACTCGGCGAGTATCTCCCTCTGGAAGGCGTTGAGTTCCTTGATCTTTTCATGCCCGAAATCGAGGGCCTCCATGATCTTCTCTTCGGACAGCTCGGTGGCCTGTCCCTCGACCATAATGATCGCGTCGTCGGATCCGGCGATGACGAGCTCGAGCTCACCCTCCTCGACCTGATCGAATGTCGGGTTGAGGATGAACTTGCCGTCGATCATACCGACGCGCACGCCGCTGACGATCGTATCGAACGGGATGTTCGACATGTTCAGCGAAAGTGACGCTCCGACGATACCCAGGATGTCGGCCTGATGCTGCTTGTCGCTGCTCAGGACCGTACATGCCACCTGGACCTCGCTCATGAAGCCTTCGGGAAAGAGCGGCCTGATCGGCCGGTCTATCTGCCTCGCTCCGAGGGTCTCCCTCTCGGAGGGCCTTCCCTCACGCTTGAAGAACCCGCCGGGAATCTTGCCGGCGGCGTAGAATTTTTCTCTGTACTCGACGAAGAGCGGGAAATATCCCCTGTCACTGGTTCCCTCTGACGAGACTGCCGTGACGAGGACCGTGGTCCCTTCCTCTCCGACGAGGACCGAGCCGTCCGCCTGCCTGGCGATACGCCCCGTCTCGATGGTGATTTCTCTTCCATCGATCTGCTTACTCTTTCTGATCATTCCTTTTCTCTCTTCTCCAACTGCCAATATTAACAGTAGGTACTACTTCACCCTGCCGGCCACGACACCGGGGGTAAAAACAACAATTGCTGTGCTTACTTCCTGAGGTTGAGTTCCTTGATGAGCTCGCGATACTTCTCGATCCGGCTCTTCTTCAGGTAATCAAGAAGCTTGCGGCGCCGGCCGACGAGCTTGAGAAGCCCGCGCCTCGACGCGAAATCTTTCTTGTGAACCTTGAAGTGCTCGGTTAGAGCGTTGATGCGTTCTGTGAGGAGCGCGATCTGAACTTCCGGTGACCCCGAGTCTAACTCGTGCAGCCGGAATTTGCTGATAACCTCTTTTTTCGTGTCCTTTTGCAGTGCCATCGTCCTGACCTCCTTAAATACTCGTGCTGATACACGATGGCAGCAGAAAGGGCCCTATGCCCAATCCGCCTCAAACTGCCTTGTATGTCAAGTGCAATAACCAAACATACACGACTTTTTGTGATTGTCAACTTTTCTTTTCCAGAATCCCCCTGACCTTTACGCTATCCTGTAGAAGCTGGTCCATCAGCTCCTCCCGGCCCCTGAACCGCCTCTCGTCCCGAATATATTCGATGACATTTATCCTCAGCCTGCTGCCGTAAAGATCGCCGTTAAAATCGAAGATATGGACCTCGATACTTTCCCGTCCGTCGCACCTGATAGTCGGGGCAAGCCCGATGTTCATCATCCCGCCATGCACCGCTTCACCCGTATCCACGGTCACCGCATAGGCGCCTCCAGGCGGAATGAGCTTCTCGCTGTGGGCGACGCAGGCGTTGGCTGTCGGGTATCCGAGCTCGCGGCCCATTCCGCCTCCGCTCTCGACGTCCGCATCGAAGAAATAAGGGCGGGTGAGGAACCTCTCGGCACGGCTCATCTTCCTCTCCATCACGTCCTTTCGTATCCTCGTGCTCGAGACCGCCGTGCCACCGACTACGACCGGAGGAACGACCGTCACCCCGAAACCGGACCTTTCGCCTTCCTCTATAAGGGCCTCGCTGCCCCCTTCCCGGCCCTTGCCGAGATGAAAGTCATACCCCACGACGAGCTGCTTCATCCCGAGAGTGCCGACAAGTCTTTCCTTGAGATATTCTGTATACGGGATCGAGGCGGTAGCGATATCGAACCTCTCGACAAATATCATGTCGAGCCCGAGCCCTTCGAGGAGCGAGAGTTTCTCGTCGAGGGTGGTAAGCAGGCCGGGCGCAGCCTCGGGCCTGGTCACGCTCATCGGATGCCTGTCAAAGGTCACCAGGACCGTCCTCTCCAAGCCGGCCTCCTTCGCCTTCGCCATCGCCTCGGAGATGACCTTCTGGTGGCCGGTGTGGACACCGTCGAAGACCCCGATCGTGACTGCGGAATCGACAGCCGCGGGAGCTGCCCCGTCTTCGCTTCTGACCAGTTTCGTCATCGCCTGTTATCTCCGGTCCTCATTGATAAAGACCCTCTTGAGCTTCATGATCCCGGCGGGACCCGCCTCGGCGATCGCGCAGAGGCCGCCTTCTCCGTCGAGGAGCCGCACAAACTCGCCGACCCTGCCTACGGTGGTTGCCATTCTCGGAGCCGCTCCATTGCTCACCAGCGCCACCTGCTGCTCGTCGAGCTCGACAGGCTTTAGATGGGTGAGAGCATCGGCCAGTCCGAATCCGGGCTTTTCCATCCCGGCTATCCCGTCGAAAGCATCGTCCCTGACGGCCGATTCAATATTGAACCTGCCTATCTTCGTCCTTACAAGGTTCTTCAGGTGGGCCGGGACGCCGAGCTTCGCGCCGATCTCCTCGGCCAGGACCCTCACGTACATCCCCCGCGAGCAGATGACCTGTGCCCGGAAGACGGGAAGCTCGCTTTCAATGAAGTTAAGCCCGTAGGTCTCGACCTCACGGGGGTTCCTGTCTACATGCTCGCCCCTGCGGGCCATCGTATAGAGAGGAACACCCTTGTGCTTCAGGGCTGAGAACATCGGGGGGACCTGTTCCCTCCTGCCGAGGAACGACGGCAGAACCGATTTTATAGCGTCCTCGGTGATGCCGCTCCAGTCACCTGTCTCTATGACCTTCCCTTCCGCGTCATTCGTATCGGTCGAACTGCCCAGTTCGATCTCGGCTATATATGTCTTGGGAAGTTCCATCAGGTAACTCGACAGTTTTGTCGCGTCCCCGGTGAGAAGAAGCACGAGGCCGGTGGCAAGAGGATCCAGTGTGCCGGAATGGCCGATCTTTTTGACCCTCACTACCTTGCGGAAGCGCCTGATGACATCGTATGTCGACAGGCCCAGGGACTTGTTTACCGGTATTACCAGATTATTCAGTGTGTCGTCCATAGCGGTGCGCCGTCTCCGCGCGGCTTCAGTCAAGGATCGAGGCAAAGCCTTTTACGATAGTCTCCCTCGCCGATTCCATGTCGGTCTCCAGGGTGAGCCCGGCGGCCCTGACATGTCCGCCGCCGCCGAATCTCTCGGCCAGGGCCGAGACATCGTAGTGGTTCTTCGAACGGAGACTGACCCTGATCTCCTCCGGAGCGTTCTCCCTGAAGAGCGCCACGAGCTCGACATCGTCGAGAGCCGCGCCGTAGTCGACGAATCCCTCGGAATCCTTGAGCGTGGTCCCCGACTTCTCGAGCATCTCCGTGGTGATCTCCATCGTCGCCGCCCTGCCGTCGAGGTGAAGGCGCAGGGAATTAAGGACGAGGCCGAGCAGCTTGAGCGTGGAGAACTTCTTCATGTAGATATATTCGTGAGCGAGATCGTAGCCCCTCGCGCCGAGATCGATAAGCTCGGAGGAGATCCTCAGAGCCTCGGAATTGACATTCTGAAAGCGGAAGCCGCCTGTATCCATCAGTATCCCGAGATAGAGGCAGTCGGCTATCTCACTGGTGATCCTGGCTGGAGCCGCGGCCATAAAAAACCTGTAGACGAGCACTGTCGTCGCCGCCGCGTCGCCATCGACAACGTTCACGCAGCCGTACATCTCATTGGTGGGGTGATGGTCGATATTGATGACGTCCTCGTTCTCGCACGGCCTGGCGAAATGCTCCGTCCTGGCAGTGTTCGGCGAATCTACCGCGATAACGAGGTCATGCTTGAAATTTGAAGCATCTTCCCGTCCGGCCAGCATCGACGCGCCGGGAAGCTTGAGGAAAAGTTCCGATATCTCGCCGGGAGCGTAGCACATCACCTTCTTGCCCATATCCTCGAGCATCAGGGCCAGGGCGAACATCGAGCCGATACAGTCTCCGTCCGGATCTATGTGGCCCGTGACCAGGACCGAGTCATGTCGTTCCATAAGCGCCATCATATCGGCGAATACTTTGTCGAACCTCTCCCCGCTCATCCCTGCTCCTCTTCTTCGGGTTCTTTGCCGTCTTCCTCTTCAGGCTCTTCGCCCTCATCCTCGGCATGAATACTTTCGATGATCTTCTCGAGATGCATCGCCCTGTCGAGCGACGAATCAAATATGAATAAAAGCTCGGGTATTACCCTGAGCCTGAGTTTCTTCTTTACGTGCATACGCATGAATCCGCGGCTGCTGAGCAGGCCCTTCTCCGCCTCGGCCACTCTCTCCGGCTCGCTGCCGCCTATGAGATTGAAATATATCTTCGCGACCGAGTAATCCCTCGATACATCGACGCGCAGGATGGAGACGTCCCTGACACGGGGGTCCTTGACCTTGAGCATGAGAAGCGAAGCCACGGTCAGGCGTATCGTCTGCTCTATTCTTCCCTTGGTCCTCTCGCTCATATTCTTTCCTGTTGCGTCAGTATGTCTCTCTGTCGATATCGACAAGGACGATCCGGCCGTCCCTTTCCATAAAATTTATCACTGCCTGGAGAGCCTTGTCGGCCCCCCTTGTTCCGGTAGTTACCGTAGCGATACCGAGGTCGGCAAGCTGCCACTTGTCCTGGCTGCCGTACTCACAGACGGCAACATTGAACCTGCCATGCAGCCTGTCCTTAAGGCTCTTCAGAACGAACCGCTTTTCCTTGAGTGAAGTGCAGCCGGGCAGGTGCAGCCGGATTCTGAGGCAAGCCACGATCATCCCGTGCCTCCCGCTCAGTCATCGATCGATCTGTGTCTCTCCACTTCGACGTACACCTCGAAAATGTCGCCTTCGACATAATCGTCAAAGCCCTCTACCCCGATGCCGCATTCGAATCCGGACTGGACCTCTTTGACGTCATCCTTGAAGCGCTTCAAAGAATTGATAGCCGCCTGGTGGATGACCTCGCCGTCCCTTCTCACGCGAACAAGGGCACTGCGCTTGATAGTTCCCGAGGTGACGTAGCAACCTGCGATAACGCCGGTCTTCGATACCTTGAAGACCTGCCTCACTTCCGCGTCTCCGAGAGGCGTCTCGATGATCTCCGGTTCGAGGAGACCCGACATGGCGGCCTTGATGTCATCGATCGCCTTGTAGATCACCTCGTAGAATCTTACGTCCACGTTTTCCGTCTTGGCAAGCACTTCCGCTTTCGGTGTTATCAATGTATGGAACCCGATCACCACGGCGTTCGACGCCGAGGCAAGCAGGATATCGCTCTCGTTTATCATACCTACCAGCTTCTGGATGACGTTGACCTTGACCTCTTCCGTATCGAGAGCTGTGAAGCTGTCGGTAACCGCTTCAAGCGAGCCGTCAGTATCGGCCCTGATGATCAGGTTGAGATCCTTGACGGTCCCCTCCTGGATCTGCCTGTACAGATCCTCGAGAGTGATCCTCGCCACGAGCCTGCGGTCCTTCTCGCGGGCGAACTGCTGCCTCTTGGAGGCGATCTCCTTGGCGGTCTTTTCGTCTTCGATCTGGTAGAACGCGTCTCCGGCCTGCGGTATTCCGGTGCATCCGAGGACGACGACCGGTGTCGACGGCGGCGCCTCTTCGATCCTCTGGCCGCGTTCGTTGAGCATCGCCCTGACGCGTCCGAAGAAATTGCCGGTGATGAAATTGTCGCCGATCTTCAGTGTTCCCTGCTGGATCAGGACGGTGCAGACGTTGCCCCGGCCCTCTTCCTTACGGGCCTCGAGGACGACTCCGCGGACCTCGGCATCGGGATCGGCCTTCAGTTCCATCATCTCCGACTGCAGGAGGATCATCTCGAGCAGTTTTTCAATATTCACGCCGTTCTTCGCCGAGATCTCGGTGCCCATCACGTTGCCGCCGTACTCTTCGAGCACGAGGTTCTGCTGGAGCAGGCCCTGTTTTACCTTGTCGAGGTCGGCATTCGGCAGGTCGATCTTGTTGATCGCTACGATAATCGGTACATCGGCGGCCCTGGCATGGTTGATCGCCTCGATCGTCTGGGGCATCACGCCATCATCCGCCGCGGTGATCAGGATCACGATATCGGTGAGCTGGGCCCCACGCGAACGCATGGCGGTAAACGCCTCATGGCCCGGGGTGTCGATGAATGTGATCTTTTTTTCAGCTATCTCGACCTCGTAAGCGCCGATATGCTGTGTGATCCCGCCCTTTTCGCCGGCGACGATATTACTGTTCCGGACATTGTCGAGAAGCGAGGTCTTGCCGTGGTCGACATGACCCATGATCGTCACGACGGGCGCACGCTCTGTCATACGTTCGGGGTCGATCTCCTTCTTCCCCGCGAGCATGTCCTGCCCGTAGACCGACACGAAATTGACGGTGACCTCATACTCTTCTGCCAGCATGATGATCGTGTCCGAATCAAGTCTCTGGTTGATCGAGACCATCAGTCCCATCGTGAAGCACTTCTGAATGATCTCGGCAGGATCTATGTCAAGCTTCTGGGCGAGGTCCGCTACGGTGGAGAACTCGGGAAGCTTGATGACTCCCTGCTCCTCCTCGACCTCTATGATCTCTTCCTTCTCGCGTTTCCGCCTGCGGGATTTCCTCGTTACGTCGAGCTTGGCCAGCGTACGCTTGACGCTCTCCTTGACCGCCTTGTGGTCGGTATCGGGCTTCTTGGCGGGCTTTTTCGCCCTCTTGCCCCTGGTCTTCTTCTGGGGCCTGTCGCCACCGCCGCCGCCCGGCCTTGCGCCACCACCGCCCGGCCTTGCGCCACCACCACCGCCGCCCGGTCTCGCGCCGCCACCGCCGCCACCCGGTCTCGCGCCGCCACCGCCGCCGCCCGGTCTCGCGCCGCCACCGCCGCCGCCCGGCCTTGAAGGTCTTCGGTCCTTTTTCTTGATCTCGCGAGTCGCGGCCGCTTTGACGCGTTTGAAATGCTGCTCGATGAACGTCTCTACCTTGTCGTCCACTGAGCTCATATGGCTCTTGACGGTGATGCCCTCTTTAACGAGGATCTTCCTCAGAGCATCGCTGGAGATCTCGTACTTGCGTGCCAGCTGATATACTCGGACTTTCGCCAAATGACCTCAACTCCCTTCCTGAATCCAGTTATTCCTTTTTACCGGGACCGGTATCCTCGCCGCCCGGCTCCTCATCCTCGATTATATCTTCAGAAGGGGTTTCTTCCTCTTCAACCTCTTCAGCTTCTTCCTCAATCTTTTCCTCGGTCTTTTCCTCGGTCTTTTCCTCCGCCTCTTCCTCTGCCTCTTCCTCGATCACTTCTTCAGCCTTATCCCCGTCCTTTTCTTCATCTTCATCATCGCCATCAGACGGGGTGCCGAACAGATCTTCCTCGGTGAGCTTGGCTTCCTCTTCTTCCTTCACAGGCTCGGGAGCGAGCGCCGTCTCGTCGAAGAGTTCCTCGGTGACGGCCTCTTCCGCCTTCTCCTTCTCGAGAAGTTCCTCGAGGGCCTTGTTCAGCTCTTCCATCGTCTCTATAGCGCTCTCCTTGAGCTTCTCCGCCGTCTTCGGGCCGACGCCTTCGACGTCGACGAGCTCGTCGAGCGTGGTCTTGTAGAGCTTCTGGACGGTAAGTATCCCAATGCCCTTGAGCTTCGATGCGATCTTCGCGGTAACTCCCACCATGTCGGAGATATCCATCTGAAGCTTCTGCTCGAGCCTGTCCCTGCGCTCGACGCTCTTCACGGTCGCGAGGTCGATCTTCCAGTGGGTCAGCTTCGATGCGAGACGGACGTTCTGCCCCTCCTTGCCGATGGCAAGTGAGAGCTGGTCCTCATCGACGATGACAAGGACATCGTCCTCAGCCTCGTTGAACCTCAGAGAGGAGACCTTCGCCGGCGCGAGCGCCCTTGCGACGAATTCGTTGGAGCTCTCGCTCCAGCTCACTATATCTATCTTCTCGCCGTGAAGCTCGTTTACTACGGCCTGCACGCGCGAACCCTTCATACCTACGCAGGAACCGACAGCGTCCACCTTATCGCTTCTCGAGTGGACAGCGACCTTGGAGCGGCCGCCCGGCTCGCGGGCGATGCTCTTTATCTCGACGTCGCCGTCGAATATCTCGGGCACTTCCTGTTCGAACAGCTTCATAAGGAACTGGTTGCTCGTCCTCGAAAGGATGATCAGGGGGCCCTTGGCCTCCTTGTCCACCTCTATGATGACAGCACGGATCGTATCGCCCTGGTTGTACCGTTCCTTGCGGATCTGTTCGCGGCTGGGTATATAGGCCTCGGCGCGGCCGAGGTTGACGAGGATATTGCCCCTGTCGACCTGACGGACCGTTCCGGAAGCGATGACCCCGATCTTGTCCCTGTAATCCTCGTAGACCCTGTCCCTCTCGGCCTCCCGGACCTTCTGCATCAGGACCTGCTTGGCCGTCTGGACGGCGTTGCGGCCGAACTCCTCGAGAGGAAGCATCAGCTTGATCTCGGAACCGACCTCAGCCTCGTCATCCATCTCGCGGGCTTCCTTGAGGCTGATCTCTGTATCTTCCTCCTCGACCTTCTTGACGACCTTGAATATGCGATATACCTCGAGGATGCCCTTGGCGTCATCGAGCTCGACTACGATCTCGGCCTCCTGGCCGAACTTGCGCTTGGCCGCCGATATGAGGCTTGTCTTGATAGTGTCTACGAGGGTCTCCTTGTCGACCCTCTTCACCCTGATTATCTGGGCGAATGCTTCCAGAAAATTTGCGTTCATTACTGACGCTCCCTTCAAACCGTGCAGAGTATTCTAGTGTACGCACGGCGAAGTGTCAAAATCTTTTCCTCTAGCGGCTTTTCCCGGTTCGCTTCTTCTTGCGTTCCTTCGTTCCGCCAATGTCCCATTTCTCTCCGTGGAGGCTCGCCTTGATTATACGGTCGAACCTGACGATCTCCTCTTTACCCTCCGAAAGGATCACTACCGAGTCTTCTTCGACCCGCGCGATCTCCCCGATGATCACCTTCTTCTCCCCGGCACCCACGGTATACTCTACCCTGGCGCCGTGGCCGGTGAACCTCTCGTAATGCGTCCGCTTGACGAGCGGCCTGTTGATGCCCGGGGATGAGACTTCCAGGTTGAATGCCCCCTGGATCAGTTCCTCGCCCTCGAGCACGAACCCTACCGCCTTCGTCACCTTGATGCAGTCGCCGACCGAAACGCCCTCTTCTGGCCCGTCTATGAAGAGGCGCAGCACCTTCATACGGCCCCTCGATGCCATATCGAGCCTCACAAGCTCGAAGCCGAGGAGTTCGACTTCTTTCTCTACTACGGAAGAGAGTCCTTCGTCCGGTTTCACAGTTCGCCGCCCCAGCGTCTCCGGTCGCCTAAACGCCGGATATAAAAGAAAACGGGGCGCCACCGCCCCATTCATTCGTCGTTATATAAGTATCCCACGGAGGCTGATAAATCAAGTACTTTTTACGGGATACTGCCGGCCGCGGACCCGCTTACTGCCGCCAGATGTAGTGGAGCAGGACCCTCCCGACCGCCTCCAGCGATTCGGGCGAGCATTTGTCCGGAGTGTCCTCGAGGGTATGCCAGTATTCATAGTCGAAATCTATCAGGTCGACCGCATTGACCCCCGCCTGTATCAAGGGCAGATGGTCGTCTATTATAGCGCCCATCTTTTTCCTTTTGAACTGCTCGTAACCGAGCTCCCTGGCGATATCGAACAGTTCGCCGAGCAGGACCGGTGAAGCGGCCCTCGAGTATCCCTCCATCTTGATCTCGAGATCGGCGTCCCCTATCATGTCTATTACGATAGCCGCCGCGGGCCTGTATCCCCTGAGCCGCCTGGCGAAATGGGCCGATCCGAGACAGAAATCGATCGCCGAACCCTCCCTGCCGTAATCCTCACCGTCGAACAGGACGATATCGACTCCGACCGAGGGCTCGTTCTCTCCGAGCAGTCTCGCTATCTCGAGCAGGACGGCGACACCGCTTGCCCCGTCGTTCGCTCCGAGTATCGGTTTGTCGCGGTTAGCCGGATCGGGATCCCGGTCGGCGAAGGGCCTCGTATCGAAGTGCGCGGCAAGCATGATCCGTTTCGGCGCCTTCATGTTGTAGTTGCCGATTATATTGATAAGGCTGAGGGTATCACCCGTGGTCAGAACGGCCTCGAAAGGCTGAAGAGAGACGTTGGCGCCGAACTCCTCCAGTCTGTCCACGAGATATTTCTGCAGCTGCTTGTGTTCGGCGGATCCCGGGTAACGGTAACCTATATCGACCTGCTCCTCCAGAAAGTCGAAGGCGGAGGCACTGTCGAACTCCGGCACGCCGCCCGAGCCGCAGCCGGCAAACGCGGCGAGGATCAGGGCCGCGAGCAGCGGGATCGCCGCCGATATCCCTGATGATGTTCTAGAACTTGAATTCCGCAGACGCATGAAGACCGACCTCGTGGTTAATGTACCCGAACCTGCCCCCGGCCATTCTCTTGTAATTGGCCGTCAGGCTTCCGGAAATATTCCGGCTGAACGTATATGAAAACCTCGGAGCCACGGTCAGCACGGTAGACGCCGGCAGGTTGTAACTCTCCGTCGAACTGTAACCCAGGTTCAGTATCGTGGTCAAATTACTTTCGAACTTCAACTTGCTGAGCCCCGGTATCGACAGGCCCTTCGATCCCTTGATATCGTAACGCAGCTCGAGGTTGGTCGACCATGTCTGGTCCCAGATCTCCTGATTTTTCTCCATCTTCGTCTGCTTGCTGTACGAGAACGAGAGGTTTGTCGACAGCGTGTTCTTCCAGGTGAGGCTCCAGTTGGGACTGAGCGCGAAATCCTGCCTGTCCACCGTCAGGCTCTTCGATGTCTTCCTTATAAAGTTGATCGTGAAGTTACTGCTCTTGACGAACCCCTTCAGCGGCCCCCAGTTCTCGAGCCCCTTCCAGTTCACCGCTACATCTGGCCAGGTCATGTCCTCGCTCTCGGTCAGCCTGCTGTCGGCCTCTTCGGTCCTCCTCGCCATGTTGAACCGTACATCGGCGGAGATATTATTGGTCAGGTCGATCCCCGATCTCAGGTCGAGAGTGATCCTCTTCGAGGCCCTCAACGGATCGTTCTCCGGCGAGCATTCATCCTCGTTGCAGGACGAACCGATCACGCCCGACCCGCGGTCGAATCCGAAGCGGTACATCATGCTCGCCCTGTCGTAGAGCCGCTGATAGCTGCTTCTGTCGTCCATACGTATCGAGCTCTTTATCGGCTCTATCTTCCCGATGAATCTCAGGGTCTCCTTGACGAGCCTCCAGGACTCGCCCCTCGCCTTCTTTACCGTATCCGCCTCGGCTTCCTTCTCTTCCTCCTGCTGATTCTTCAGATCGTCAGACCCGGGACGAGGCTTCCTTACCATCAGGTCGGAGAAGGCGCCTTTCTTCTCATCTCCGTCTGTTGCCTGTCCGGCGGGCGGTTGTGCCGGAGGCTGCGCGGGCGTCTTGCCGCTGTCTTTTTCAAGTTCCAGGCCGGCGCCTGTTCCACCCTGAGTCGGCTTGAGCCTGTCCTCGAGTATCTTCTGGAACTCCTCCTTCTGCCGCGCGAGGGACGCACCGGTAGAACCCGGGGCATTGGTAGCTTCCTCGTTCTCGCCGAGTACCCTCAGCCACTTTCCAAAATCTATCGCGTACTCGCCGACATCGACATCGAAGACGAGATTGATCTGTCTCTCGTTGCTGACATTTCTCGTATCCTCGGGGTCGCCCAGCTTTCTTACACTCGGATTGAGATCCTCGCCGTACCGCGAAGTATACTCGAACCTCGGGTTGAACTGCGAGAGCAGCCATACATATCCGCGAGGCTGGTACTGGATCTCGAAGTTCTGCCTGAAGTCGTAGAGTTTCCCGACCGGGATCCCGCCGAACTCACGATAGTTCATCATGTTCCGCTTTTCAGACTGGCGATAGTTGATCTTCACCGACTCGAGCGGATCGTAGCTCATCGACATCTCGTTGTTCCAGCCGTGCGAGAATCCGGTCGGACTCTTGACGTATCTGTCCCCGCTGAACGAGTAGGTCTTCTTCAGCGACTTTGATCCGGCCGCGTTGAAGGTGAAACTCGTCAGCCAGTACCTGACGCCTATCCCCTTGAACAGATTGAGCTTCCTGTCCTTGCTGAACTGGATCTGGTAATTCGCGTTCCAGCTGTACGACCATGAGGTATCGATCGCGGTCGGCGACGCCAGCTGGTTCTTCGAGTAACTCGCGCCTGCCTTGAGGTTGTCAAATATATGTTTCATGATCATGTTTCTGGAAGAACGCCTGCTCAGGGAAAGGCTGTACGTATAGCTGTTCCTGATCGTCTTCTGTTCCTCGGACACCGAATCGTCGACGATCTCGACATCACTCTGCGTGAGATATTTCGGTTTCGACTGAGACTTGTTGTACCTGGCAGTAAGGGGGATGGTGAACCCGAGGGTCGGGATGATATGGTTAATCTCGGTCTTGCCCGACACGGCGAGATTGTCAGCGACTGTACCTGCGCCCGCCTTCTGCTTGAGGGATCTGAACTCGGATCCTGTCCTCTGGTAGCTCGCGTTCACCGACAGGATGTTGGCAAAGTTAGCCGATGCGCTCATCCTTTCGGCGTGATCTATATCCTTTCGGACCCATCCGAGCGCGATATCGTTGAACCACAGGTTTCCCGAGGGTCTGATGGGGCCACCGTAATACCTGATCCCGGCAAAGAGATATCTCACCCTGAACAGGGTCGGATCGCCCAGGAGCCTCGCCTTGTACCTCCTCGACGGATCGGCCGTATCGATTATATCCCGCTCGAGGACCTCGCCGGGAATGGCGTCGACCTTCAGGTTTGTCAGGTCGCTCATCAGGATGTTGACCCACTGCCATTTGTTGGCCATCGCCTCATTGAGAGGTATGGCCACCTCGTAGTAGTTGAGGCTGTCATAAGCGATCTGCATGTAGAACTCCATGCCTTCGCTGACACCGCTGACGAGATCGTTATCCGGGTGGATAAAGAACTGTATCTCCTTGTACTGCATGAAACTCATGCCAGTCCCGAAGAACCGTTTCATCGACTTGAACGAGGTCCCCGGGTGGAAGTTCTTCACCGAGTAGAGAAGGGACTGTTCGCGGTTCTGGATCCCCTCTTCCTCATCGGGAGGACGCGGCGTCACATAGATAGAGGGATTGTCCTTGTTGTTGATCGTCCCGAGGACGAACTTCATCGGAGGGTCCATTTTCTTAAGGCTGTCGGGGCCGATCGGGATCTCCCTGTCGGGACTGATAGGAACCCCGTTGTCTGGGTCGATCAGATGCCTGACATGGTTGTCTTCCCACCTGCTGCCGACGAACTTGATGCCTGTGATCTCGACCATATTATCAGCGGGCCTGTTCGTATCGGTGACGGCCTGTACGGAGTCTATGTTCTCCACCCAGATCCTGATGTTGGAGATCGCGTCGAGCCTCGGAGCGTTGTCGCCCATCTGTTGGGCGGCGGAGAGATCGATCCTGTACATCCTCCAGCTCTTCTTCCTGTTGATCCATCCCTTCTCGGGATCCTCCCAGTATGTGGATACTCCCTGGAAATCCCTCTGAACGTCGATTATCGCCGAGTCCGAGAGCGCGATCTGCATCGAATAGTACTCGTTGCGTTCATCGAGACGGCCGTTTCCGTTCAGATCTTCACTGTCGGCCCTCGAGTTGTTTTTCCTCGAATTGATCCACATGTAGACGCCGAGGCTGTCATTGAACTTGTCCTTGTCGAAATCCCTGTTGAACTCCCTGCCGGAATCTCCAGGGAATCCGATGTCATCCTCCATCGTCCAGTTGATGAGGTTTTCGACATTGAACTCATCCAGCTCGGGCTGAGAGAAATCCTCGTCGATCCTTCCGAAATCGATATGCAGGGTTCCGCCCCGGTCATCCTGGTTCACCGTATAATCGTTGACCCATATCTCGAGGTATTGGGATGTCGAGAGATCGAGTCCGCCTGAATATCCGGTCATTATCCCGCCCCACTGCCCCTCTTCGGGATCCCATGACTTGATGAACATCGAGGTCATCCTCGAGTTCTCCCGGTCATCGAGCTTCGGGTTGAGGTCCTTCTTGCTCGTCGTCAGGAATTTCTGTTCGCTCGTGTTGGCCGGGTTGTACCAGAAGAAATCCTTTCCCCCGTCCGGATAGGGCGGAAGCGTCCCGAGAATGGGATCTTCGGGATTGATCGGGGGACTGGCTTCGTACCACTGGGCACGGACGAGATTAATCTGGTCGCTGTCCTCTATCCCCTCCATATCATCGATGAACGCCTCACCCTTCGTGTTGGGATTGGGTATGCTCATCGCCACCTCGCCGGAGAGGCTGAGGTTACTCGGCGAGTCGGTATTTACCAGTGGCAGCAGGTTGGCCATCGAGGTCATCCACCCCGGCTGGAACTGGAACGATCCGTTGATGTCGGCCGCCATGTTCCTCGTCGGCTCTTCACCGAGCCTCGGCCTGTACTTCGGGGCGCCTACCGAGTTGTAGAGGAAGGTGGCGTTGATCCTTGAGTTCTCCGAGAGGTAGAGGTTACCGCCGATGCCGAGCAGGGAGCTTTTTCCGCCGCCGAAAAGAGGTTTGTGCTGGTAGTCGATCGACACCCTGGCATCTGGAGGCAGGTTACTGTAATCACCCTTGAGAGTGACCTGACCGCCTATATAATCGATGTCGTAATCAGATCCTCTCGTGAGCCTCACTCCGTCGACCATCACGACTTCCGTACCATCAAGGATATCGAAGGCGTTGAGGCTGAACACACGGTTCCCGCTCGAGGCCTCGATAACGAGCTCGTACTGGTTGCTCGGGCTGTTCTTGTCGAGGATCTCGTCATATATCACGCTGTTTCTCGTGAGTGTATCGCTAAGGGCCGTGACGGATGCCCTGGTCTCGGGATCGGTGGATTCTGATTCGGGGGTCTCACTGAAGATCCTCTGAAGCTCGTATTCGGAGATATCGAATGGACGGAATGTCGGGAACATGATGTACCCGTTGTAGAAATCGATCACACCCTGCCTGACATCGATGACTCCATCCTCACCCCACACACCCGTCGTCATGTAACGGTCGAGACCAAAGATCCTGAGGTATCTCTCGTTCGAGAAAGCGTGTATCTCGGCTGTGCCCTTGATCGTAGTGCGATCCCGGATCTTCACCGTTATGGCCGCGTCATCCAGGCCGCTGAGACCGAGTGAGTAGACGTTCCTGAACATCATGTTCCATGTGGATGTATAAACGGCCCCATCTACCGATGGAGGCGAAAAATCCTGTTCCGGCGGGCAGATCAGCTCGGCCGTGATCCACGTCGATTCGTCGGGGATGGCTACCAGCGAATCCGGCAGAGCCGGGAAGTTATCGTAGTCACCCACTACGGCAATATCGCCGCCGCCCCTGTCCATCTTGTACCTGACGGCCAGCGCATTGTTCGCCCCAAGCGGCTGCTTCAGCCTGATACCGATATATCTCGCGGTGCCGCTGTTATCCCCGTAATCCTGTATCAGGTCGTAGTCGATGCCCTCGGCGAGCTCGAAGAACCACTGCCTGAAACTCTCCCCGTTGAAAAAGTCTCCGGTGTTGAGAGGATCGGTCCAGGCCTCGATGTAATATTTATTCTTATCGCTGCTGTTCCATTCTATCTCCGGCCTCATCGATCTGAAGACCTGGAGACTGTCTCCGTTCGGGCCGCCGATCACCGGATAGATCGTCCCGAATCCGGGGTTCGTGTAATCATCGCCCGGCGACTCGAGGTAGAAGAACTGTCTCTTGATGTAAGCGAAGTCATCTATTGTTATCTCGCTGCTCTGGCCTCCCGTGGACGAGTAGTTTCCGGAGGAGGACTCGCCCTCCTCTTTGCTCGCTATGACCGTCAAGTCGAGGGGACCGATCTGCGCGACACCCTTGATGCCGAAGAGTCCCTTCGCCTGGCCCGAGTAGCTGATAAGCTGGGCGCCGGAAAGGGTGAGGTCGGTATCTCCCATCTCAATCAGCTTGATGATCTCGTCGTCGAAACCGGTATAGTTCAGCCTGATCCTGTTAGTCGACGGCGCTCCACCGCCGACGCTCGAGTGGTCAATCGCTACGTTGATCTTCTCACCGATCGTTCCGTGGAGGTTGACTGTGAGCTGCTGCTCCATCTCGAGATCGGGAAACTTCTGCTGCTGCGGCATTCCCTCGGTACGGGGACAGTTGGCGCACCAGCGCGAGGTTCCGCCGATAGTGATCTTTTCCCTTCCGGAAACGGTCAGTCTAGTCTCCTCGCCCCGCCCGAAGATCGCCTCGAGCTGCTTGGGCAGCGAGATCGGGATATTGATGTCGATCAGCCCGCCCCTGCCCGTGCGTGCCGCCTTTCTCGCACTCAGCGCGTACTTCACGTCATCTACCCAGATCTTCTTGAACCCGTCCTGCCAGAGATCGGTGGAGACAACGTCGATCGGCTGGATCAATACTTCCATCCCGTCGATATCCATCGCCCTCGTCGTCTGGGTGAAATAGACTCCTGTGCGTTCCTCCTGCCTTACGAACCTCGCGTGACCGGGCACCTTGAAGCTGTACAGCGAACCGGAGACAGGATCGTACTCGAGGTACGATTTCCTGAAATCCTTCTCAGGCGGCATGAACGAAGGATAGAGGAATAGGGCACCTTCGGGGTCCCCGAGGAGTATATAGTCTGGAGGGAGCACCCCGGTCTCGGCCCACTGGTAGCGGACATCGAGCTTCCGGGACATATCGGTCAGATCGATTTCGAGCAGGTAGACCGGGTCACGCACCTGGGAGACAGCGGGAGGAGACAGGATGGCGAGGACGAGCAGTGGCAGCAAGGCACACAGCACGGCACGCCGCATCACTTTTCTCCGCTTCTCTGCTCTTTTCGTTCCGGGCGCCATCACTCACCCTCCGGGCAAGCTTTCAGATTTGATTATCATCCGCACGCGGATATGTGATAAATTACCGGGCGATGAAATCACCGTCGGTCCGGTCGGCATCCGGCTCGAATGGGGCTCGGCGATGTCCCACTACGGGGACACAATACACCCGTCCTGTCCACTAACGGGTACAGGTACAAAAACCCCCTTGAGGCCTCTTTCATCAAGCGACCAGGGGGAGCGGACAGGCCGGATATCCGTTATTTCATCACTTCCGGCCGACGCCGCCGGAACAGTTGATGCACCTGACCGAAAGGTACGATCCGGAGACACGCCGGAAGATTTAACCAATCACTAAGCTGTTGACATGTATATACTTGATCGATACATACTGAAGAACCACTTACCTCCGTATCTCTTCAGTCTCGCCATAATCACCTTCGTATTTATCATGGATTTCATCATCCGTTATCTCGATATGTTCATCGACAAAGGGGTCGGTTTCTTCGTCGTCCTCGAGTTTTTTGTCCTCAGTCTCGGTCATATGTTCGCATTAATCATTCCAATGTCCGTTATGCCCGCTACCCTCATGGCTTTCGGCCAGTTCGCCTCTGAAAACGAGGTCACGGCGATGAAAGCGATGGGGGTCTCCCTCTACCGGATGATCGCCCCGGTCATCGTCGCCTCGATCTTTCTCGGCGCCGGCCTCGTCTATTATCAGAACAACATCCTTCCCGAGAGCAATCACCGCCTCAAGGGATTGATGATCGATATCATGAAGATGAAACCTACGCTCGATATCAAGGAGAACATCTTCAGCACGGCGATCGAAGGGTACACGATCCTCGTCAGGGAAAAGGACGACAGGACGGGCAGGATCAAGGATGTCCAGATATTCAGAACCAAGAAGGGAACGGTGCCCACGACTATCGTCGCCGACAGGGGCAGGATGTCGTTCATCGCGTCCGAGAACGTGCTGAGGTTCGAGCTCGAGGACGGGGAGATCCACGAGATGCCTGACGCGGCCGACATATCGACATACAGGAAGACCCTCTTTAAAAACTTCACGATCAACATGCGCGATACCGACCGCAGGCTCGAACGCTCCCAGCACTCGCACCGCGGGGACCGCGAGATGGGCGCCGGGATGATGCGCGAGAAGGTAGCCGGCCTTGAAAATGAGATCTCCGGCTACGAACGTGACATGCATATCAGCGCGCGCAAGGAGATGGTCGGGACACTCGCCAGGGCGATGCCATTAGACGCATTAAAGGTCACAGAAAGGAAAGCGGCCGATTCGCCGCTCTCACATACAGACAGGCGCACCCGTCAGGCCGACAAGAATCCGGCGGAGCAGCAGATGTTCGCGCTGGAGACGATTATGAGAAGGATCATCGGACTCGAGGACCAGATATCGAGGTTCAACGTCGAGATACATAAGAAATACTCGATCCCGTTCAGCTGCCTCATATTCGTCCTTCTCGGCGCCCCTCTCGCAATCAGGTCCGGAAAGAAGGGGATGACGATGGCGATCTCCTTCTCGATACTTTTCTTCCTCGTCTATTACGTTTTCCTCATAACAGGGGAAAAACTCGCCGACAGAAGACTTCTCGAGCCCTGGCTCGCCATGTGGCTTCCCAATATCGTCCTTTTCGGCGCCTCGATGCTTCTCCTATGGAGCACGGTCCGCGAGTCGCAGACGATCAACTGGGAATGCTGGAATGTCTTTAAACGTTGGCGACATAAGGACTCTACCGGTATATTGTAACCCGACAGTAGGGAACCTCGTGCTTTTCCAGGGGTAAATACCAGCCGTGAGGATCCACGACAAATATATACTCGGAGGTTTCTGGCGAAACCTTCTCATCGGCTTTCTCGCCTTTACGGTGATCTACGTCACCGTCGACCTCAGCGAGAAATCGGATGACTACTATGATGACAAGGCGACGCTGCGCGAAGTCTCGTCCTATTACCTCTTTCAGCTCCCATGGATACTCCTCCTCACGGTGCCGATCTCTGTCCTTCTATCGACCGTTTTCACACTTGGACGATTGTCGAGGGAAAACGAGTTGACCGCCCTCGTGACAGCGGGGATGCCCCTTACGAGGATCGCCAGGCCTATACTCATCTCGGCCTTCCTGATCAGTCTCGGCTCTCTCGCCTTCAGCGAGTTCGTCGTGCCCTACGCCAATCGCAGGGCGGAGAAGATCATGACGGTCGATATCAAGGGAACGAGGCAGAGAGAGAATTTCAAGTACAAGAAGAACCTCCATTATCAGGGTGAGAACAACAGGACATGGTACGCGGAAAGGTACGACATCAAGCTGAGCGTGCTGCTCAATGTCGCCTTGCATGAGCATGAAGACGCCAAGCTCGTCCGCCGCATCGATGCGAAGAAGGCTTTCTGGGACGGTTCGAAATGGGTCTTCATGGACGGGGCCATCAGGGATTTCCTCGAGGAGGGCGAAATAGTCACGACCTTCCAGAGGCTGGAGATGCCTGAGCTGCCCGAAAAGCCCGATGACATCGCCAAGGAGGAGATCATCCCCGAGGAGATGAACTTCCTCGAATTGAGGGACCATATCGACAAGATCAGGCGGGGCGGCGGTTCGATTGACAAGTACCGCGTGGACCTCTATTTCAAGTTCAGCTTCCCCTTCACCAGCCTGATCTTCGCGGTCATCGGAGTGGCCCTCTCTTCGGCGAAGAGAAAGCCTTCGATGGCGACCGGTTTCGGGCTGACGCTCCTTATAAGCTTCATGTACTACGGGATCCTCCGCGTCGGCCAGTCGCTCGGGCACAGCGGCGTGCTCCCGCCCCTGTTAGGCGCATGGGCGGGCAACATCGTCTTCATCGCCATAGGAGCCGTCATGCTGTACAGGGTG
Source organism: uncultured bacterium (assembly GCA_964457905.1). GTDB lineage: Bacteria > Krumholzibacteriota > Krumholzibacteriia > Krumholzibacteriales > Krumholzibacteriaceae > JAUWCL01. The sequence continues at coordinate 25,615 of CAYWGA010000021.1, forward strand.
AACAAGTAGGCGCCGGGGGTCAAAATCTACTATATTATATCTAAACGCCTCCGCCCCGGGACTGGAGAAATAACGATATGACACGCAGGACCGTTATCACAATCCTGACAATATTCCTGGCCGTCCTGTGCGCCGGCGGCGTCGCGCGCGCCGAGGACTTCAAGGGAGAGAACGATCTGCTCCGGAAGATCGAGCCGGAAGAGAGGATGACCTATTTCGGCCTGAGATATTCGCTTAACAATCATGAAAAGCGCGACTACCTCACTCAGCCGACGAGAGAAGAACGCGAAGAGTGGCTCGAACGGTACTGGGCGATGAACGACCCCACGCCGGCGACGGAACAGAACGAGCGGAGGATCGAGCACGAACTCCGTGTCCGGATCGCCCGGAGCGAGTTTGGAATGAAGAAGGCGCCGGGCTGGGACAAGCGCGGCGAGTGCCTCATCAGGTGGGGATGGCCGGGCGTTCGGTCGCATTTCCCCGCCAACATCGGCTTCTACAGGATGCTCCCCCCCGGCGAGATGTGGTACTACTACCGCCTCGACATGTTAATCATGTTCCACGACTTCAATCTCAACGGAATACATATATTCGCGATAGAGCCGCAGGCGATGTCCGCCCGCGAGTCGCTCGACAAGATGAGAGCGGCCGCCGAGTATTCGAAGATGATGCCTGTCGAGGAGTACCAGTACGACAAGGGCTCCGCCCTTATGGCGCTGAAAAACTTCAACCCTGATAACATCGATTACATAGCCTCTCCCGACGTCCGGGCCCAGCTGGCGACCAGCAGTTTCGAGGACTACGTCAGGCAGGAAAAGCTCCGCGAATCGAAGAACAATTTCTACATGTATATGGATGATAACCCGACTATCTACTCTTTCGAGATGGATGAGAAGCTCCTCCCCATCGCCTTCGACGTAACCTCATTCAACGCGGGCGATGGAAAGATCCGCACCGAGGTAAACTTCGAGGTGCCGACCAGGGAACTCCTTTTCGAGCGCAAGGATGGCATACTGAGGGCCGGGGTAGAATTGAGCGTCATGGTCCGGGATATCGACATGAAGATCGTAGCTGAAGGGACAGAGTTCACCGGCGCGTCGCAGGAAGGCGGCCAGACCTTCGATGGGCCTTCGTATATTCCCGGCCAGGTCGCGGTAACTCTGGAGCCCGGATACTACCGTATCGGCATCGAGGCTCGTGACATCAACTCGAAGAGGATGGGCGTCTTCAGGGCGAACGTGGAGCTTCCCCCGATGGACCAGGGTCTGGCTCTGAGCGACATTATGTTCGCCAGCACGATCACGCCGGTCGAAAAGACGGTGAGGTACCAGAAGGGCAACCTGCAGGTCGTCCCCCACCCCCTCCACGCGTACAGGATACCCTTCCCGCTGAAATTCTATTTCGAGATATACGGCCTCGACACCGACGACGAGGGCTTCGCCCTCTACGAGGTCGAGTACCGTGTCGTCCCGGTGACAAAGAAGAAAGAGGGGCTCACACTGAAGGACATGGAGACCGCCGTCGAATCGAAATTCGAAGCGAGCGGGTTCGGGTCCTCTCAGCCTCAGCGGCTCGAGATATCGACCGAGAACCTCTGGGACGGTTCGTTCAGGCTCATCGTCACCGTGATGGACCGCCGGACACGGGAATCGGTTGAAAAGATCGCCAACTTCTCTATACTGGAACAGTGACCCAGCCACCTGTATATTCCCGGGCCCCGAAAGGATGTAACGTGCGACCCCGCATGATATACATCATCTCCATCTTTATACTGCTCTGTGCATCTCCCTGCCCCCTTCCAGCGCAACAGTTGATGCAGCTCGATGACGAGATCGAACTCTACAGCCATCTCGACCGGTACGAGAAACGGCGATACGAGGGGCTGCGCTACCTGATGAACGATCACCAGAAAAGGCACTACCTCACTCTCCCGACGAGGAAAGAACGAGACGACTGGATCACGAGGTTCTGGAGGCTGAACGATCCGACTCCGGCTACAAAGAAGAACGAGCGGAGGATAGAACATGATCAGCGCGTGAAGGACGCTCAGGAACAGTATCCGAAGGTAGAATTCCCTTACGTGGACCACAGGGGCGAGACATTGATAAGGTTCGGTAAGCCACGGGTGATCGCCGATGTCCCGGGGAATATCGGCTTCGGTGCAGAGAGCAGCTGGAATGCCGCGCAGGATATCAAGATGCCGGGTGAGGTCTGGCACTACCCACGGCTGAACATGGTGGTCCCGTTCGAGGACGTGAACCTCAACGGGGAGCATGTCTATTTCATGGAGGTCAAGACGGCAACCACGCTCCGTCCCTCCGAAATGATGACTGATTATTACAGCGATTATCTCGAATCGATGACCTACTCGAGCGCCAACGTATATGAGCTGTTTTTCTCGGCAAGCCCCCAACTGCTGAATTTCTACTC
>CAYWGA010000021.1:28144-37083 GCA_964457905.1 uncultured bacterium
CCCTGGCTCCTTCCCGCACAGTTCATACTGACACTCGATCCGGGCTACTACAGGTTCGGTCTCGAAGTCAGGGACCGCAGATCGAAAAAACACGGCGCCTTCCTCGCCAGCAGGAACATCACAGCGATGGGCGACTCCTTCTCGGTCAGTGATATACAGCTCGCCAGTTCTATCGAAGAGGCGGGCAGCCGGACAAGTTTCGTAAAGGGCCCGCTCCGAGTCATCCCCCACCCCGTGCACGCCTACCGCAAACCCGACCCGATAAAGTTCTACTTCGAGATCTACGGCCTCGATCTCGACGACGAGGACTTCGGTTTCTGGGAGGTCGAGTACAGCGTCGAGCCGAAAGAGAAGAGACGCAAAGGGCCGGTCTATAAGGACGTCGGCACAGTGATGAGTTCGAAGATCAACGCCTCCGGTTTCGGCTCCACCCAGTACGAGCGCCTCGAGATCGACAGCGACGAGCTCTGGGAAGGCAGCTTCAGGCTCAGGATCCGCGTTATGGACAGGCGAACCAGGAAATACGTCGAGACACAAACGAGCTTCTCCATCCTGGAATGATGCTTCTTAAAGTTATTTTTTGATTTTTTGACAGATATCCCCGTCCGAATCCGTCTATATTATGAGGAACAGGGGTGCTCCTTTGAAAGACAAGACGGATCTACAACTCATCGAAGCGGTCCGGGGTGGAGACAGGAATGCCTGCGCGAGCCTCGCCGAGCTGAACGCGAGCCATGTATTCGCGGTGTGCCTCGGTATGCTCGGAAACAGGGACGACGCGAAGGATGTCTCCCAGGAGACCTTCCTGCGAGCCTTCAGCCGGATCGATCAGCTGAAAGAACCGGGCAGTTTCCGGCCCTGGCTGATCGGCATCGCCCGCAACCTCTGCTTCGATTGCATCAGGCGAAGGAAAGCATATGATGGCCCTCAAAAACTCGAACACATGGAGCAGCGCATACCTGAAGACTACAGGGATATGCACAGAGCCATCACTCAGCTGCCCGAGAAATACAGGATCCCTCTACTCCTCTATTATTTCGACGGCCGCAGCTCGGAAAGTGTGGCTGAGACACTGGAGCTTTCAAGGGCAGGGGTCCTGACAAGGCTAAGCAGAGCGCGAAGAGAGTTGAGAAGACTTCTCCGACCGGAGGAGGATGAGAATGAACAACAGATGTGAAAATTTCAGGGAGATAATCGAGAGAACAGTTTCAGAGGATCTGTCATCTGAAGAACGGTCCATGCTGGACGAACACCTTGAGGGATGCAACGACTGCAGCGAATATCTCGAGGACCTGAATGACGATGACACCCTCCTTCGCGGCTATGCGAGCCTCTTCAAGGATTCCGTCTCGGAGATCGGCAGGGCATCCGTCCCGCCCGATCAATCGAGGAGGAGCATGTTCATGAGACCGAAGTTTGTTCTTACCGCAGCAGCCGCAGCGATCCTGATCGCTGTCGCCATCTATTCGATATCGATCAGGACATCCACTTCCGCTTTCGCCCGAGTCATCGAAGAAATACGAAAAGCGACAGATGTCACATACATGCAAACCATGGAAGTCGATGGAACCGAACCGTTCGTGACCAAGACCTTTGTGAACAGTGAGGGTGTGACTCGAAGCGAATTTTCATCAGGCACTGTGATGATCAGTGACAATTCAAAAGGTGTGCAGTTAACGCTTCACCCTGAAGTGAAGAAAGCACAGATCCTGTATAAAACTGAAAAACTCGAAGGCATCGAGTTGTTCAATTATTTCATCTGGATGGTCGATCTTTACAAGCTCCATCTTGACGACAGAGGCACAGAAACTCTGGACGGCAGAAAAACAAGGCTTTATGTCAGCGACAGCAATCCGTACTCCATCCAGCAGGTATGGACCGATGAGGACATGGATCTTCCTGTAAAATACACTCATATCTCCACTCCTCATCCGGACACCACAATCATAGCACCGGTGTTGTACCTGGATAAATCGAGCTTCGGGATCGAAAGCGAAACAAGACAGGGAATAGGGCTAGGTTCTAACACCGGAATTACAAAGAAAACAACCACGACGAAGCATGATTTCGTATGGAACAGCGGACTCGACGATTCCCTGTTCAGCCTCCAGCCTCCAGGAGGGTATACACTAGAAGTGGATTCTATGGACGTTTCAATGGACAAAAGGACAGAGCTCATCGATGCTCTGAAGCAGTGGACCGCAATCTCGGAAGGACGATTCCCTGACGATATTAATGATCTTGGGAATCAGGAACTTGCAGAGCCGCTTCTAGTCGAAGCTTTCAATGGCGACGGCGACCCGGAAGAGGAATTCGATATGGCAATGACTGCCCTACACATGCTGCTGAAGGGCTGCTATTTCGCCCAGCAGATGAAGGTCGATGGAACCTGGCATTATTCAGGCAATGGTATAACGCTTGGCGACAGGGATGCAATCGTCTGCTGGTGGAAAGACGGAGACTCCGATAAATACAAGATCATCTACGGTGATCTCCGCGTCGAGGACATCGACGAAAAGGACCTGCCGGGAAATTAGTGGACGAGGAAATATATTGAAACGCAGACTAGTTTCTCTATACTCGAATAGGGATCCCACCACGAGGGGTATTAACAGGGGAAATCGAAATGAGTATTCCGCGCGCTCGCTTCGTGACGGAAATAGCGGTATTGTGTCTCGTCCTCGCAGCAGCATCCCTCCTCCCGGCGGAAGATTACCAGGTCTTCGATGAAGAGGACCTCTTCAACAGGCTTCACTACAAGGAAAAGATCCGTTACAACGGACTCCAGTACATTCTCAACGACCAGCAGAAGAGGCAGTATCTCTCACTTGAGACCTGGGATGAGAGAGATGAATGGCTCAGGTGTTTCTGGCTCGAGATGGACCCTACGCCAACGACAAGACATAACGAGAGGAAGAAGGAACATTTCGACAGGGTAAAGCTTGCTGTTGAGAAGTACGGTTGCGACGATCCTCCCGGCTGGGATGACCGGGGAGAGGTACTTATAAGATTTGGCCTCCCCGATTCGATAAAGAGGGTATGGTCCGAGGTGAACCGGCTCGAGCAGAGATGGCCTGGCGAGATCTGGTACTACTGGTCCCCGTCGATGCTCGCAACCTTCACCGATCCCTACCTCTCGGGGAAATACATCCGTTCGACCGAGGCAGCCGGCCAGGAGTCATGGACCTCATTCTACTCCGATGGAAACTTCGGAAAAAGTTCAAGGATGCTTCTAGAAGATCTGGCCAGCATGTATGCTATGGATAATCCGACCAGCGGATCCCTGATCATGCCTAAATTCCTTCCGATGCACATAGACCCGGACATGACCGATTCCCGCAATTCCCTCAATCCCGACGCGATCGACTTCATTATCAGCAAGGATATAAGGGCAGAGATGAGGGAAATGGTTTTCCTGCACGTAACCGATGAATATGTGAGGTCCGACAGGGCCCTGTACGAGTTCCACCACCAGATCAAGTCAACGAGGTTCATCCACTACCCCGGATTCGACTTCGGCATGCATGCTTACTTCGACATCACATCCTTTCATTCCGGCACAGAGAAACTGAGGACCGAGGTTAACTTCGAGATCCCGGTCTCTGAGATAACATTCGATACGACCGGTACGCGGCTGGAGGGTGAGGTCGAGATACGGGTGAAGGTCTGGGACCTCGAGATGAACGAGATTACTGAAGCCGAGGAGTTACTGAGGATCTCCGTGCCGAACACGGAAGACGCGAAGGTCCCGGCCTATCTGCCCGGACAGATCATTCTCACACTCGATCCGGGCTATTACAGGTTCGGGCTGGAGACCATCGATAAAAACTCTGGAACCCGGGGTGTCTTCCGCACTAACCGCCGATTGACCTGCGGCGATGACCTGTGTCTCAGCGACATCCAGTTCGCCAGACATATCAGCGACGGGGATGAGAACAGCAGGTACAGGAAAGGAAACCTGATCGTAGTCCCCTACCCCCTGCATCTCTATAGAAAAGCGTTCCCCATAGCATTCTACTTCGAGATATACGGCATCGACCTGGATAAGGAGGACTTCGGATTCTACGAGGTGGAATATTCGGTCACTCCAACGGAGAAGAAGAGATGGGGGCTCGTATATGTCGACCAGGAGACAGGGATCAGCGCAAACTTCAGGGCGAACGGATTCGGATCGCAGCAGCCGATGAGGCTCGAGATCAATACCGATAACCTCTGGAGCGGCCGTTTTATACTGAAGGTGAAGGTCACTGACCGCAGAACGAGGAAAAGCACGGTGCAGACAGCAAGCTTCGCAATCCTCGATTAAAACAAATAAGGCCCCGGCGTCAGCCGGGGCCTTATTCATTCAATCATCATGTCACAGGATCAGGTGCCCTCTTCCCAGCTGGAGAGGTACTTGACCTGCTTAGCGGTCAGCGTGTCTATCGTGCAGCCGATCGACTCGAGCTTGAGTCTGGCGATCTCCCTGTCCATCTCGTCGGGCACGGAGTAGACCTTCTTCTCGAGTGTCTTGGCGTTCTTTACGATATATTCGCTCGCCAGCGACTGGTTGGCGAAGCTCATGTCCATCACGCTCGCCGGATGTCCCTCGGCAGCGGCGAGGTTGATCAGTCTTCCCTCTCCGAGGAGGTTGATCTTCCGTCCGTCGGGCATCACGTACTGGTCGAGTTCGTGGCGGATGCGCTTCTTGCCGGTGGCAACCTTCTCGAGATCGGGGATATCGATCTCGACATTGAAGTGACCCGAGTTCGCCACGATAGCGCCGTCCTTCATCGCCTCGAAGTGCTCCATCCGGATGACCGAGATATTGCCGGTCAGCGTGAGGAATATGTCGCCGATCTTCACCGCTTCGTGGGCGTCCATCACCGAGAATCCGTCCATAACGGCCTCGAGGGCCTTGACCGGGTCGATCTCGCAGACGATCACGTTGGCGCCCATTCCTCTCGCCCTCATAGCCACACCGCGTCCACACCAGCCATAGCCGAAAATCACTACGCGCGAGCCGGCGAGCAGAACGTTGGTCGCTCTGAGTACTCCGTCGATCGTACTCTGGCCGGTGCCGTACCTGTTGTCGAAGAAATGCTTTGTCATCGCGTCATTGACGGCGACCATCGGGTACTCGAGGACACCGTTCTCTTCCATCGACCTGAGCCTGATGACACCGGTCGTCGTCTCCTCGCAACCGCCGACTACATGCTCGAGCAGATCGCGGCGAGTCTTGTGGATCATGCTGACCATGTCGGCGCCGTCATCCATCGTGATGTTGGGCTTGATATCGAGGGCAGAGTTGATATGGCCGTAGTAGAGGTCATTGTCGGCGCCGCGAACGGCGAAGACGGAGATCCCGTAGTCCTCTACGAGCGAAGCGACCACATCGTCCTGAGTGCTCAACGGATTGGAAGCGCAGAGAGCCACCTCGGCTCCGCCCGCCTTGAGCGTGCGCATCAGGTTGGCCGTCTCGGTCGTTACGTGGAGGCAGGAGGCAATCCTGACCCCGTCAAGCGGCTTCTCCTTCTCGAAGCGTTCCCTGATCATGCGGAGGACCGGCATCGTCGAGTCGGCCCATTCGATCCTGTCCTTGCCTTCAGGGGCGAGGGCCAGATCCTTGGCGTCGTATTTCATCCGTTTCCCTTTCTTATGCTTTTGCCTTGAGCTTATCGACGTAGTCGAGTTTCTCCCATGTGAACGTATCCTCTTCGCGACCGAAATGCCCGAACGCCGCTGTAACACGATAGATCGGACGTCTCAGGTCGAGTCTCTCTATGATTCCCTTCGGAGTAAGGTCGAAGAGTTCGCGGACGATCTTCGTAAGCTCCTCGTCGTGGATCTTGCCGGTACCGAATGTGTTGACCATCACCGAGACAGGCTCTGCGACGCCGATAGCGTAGGCCAGCTGGACCTCGCACTCGCGCGCCAACTCCGCTCCGACGATATTCTTCGCTACGTGCCTTGCGGCATACGAAGCGCTGCGGTCGACCTTTGTAGGATCCTTGCCCGAGAAGGCGCCGCCGCCGTGGCTGCCGAAGCCGCCGTAGGTATCGACGATGATCTTTCTTCCGGTCAGACCGGTGTCGCCCTGCGGACCGCCAATCACAAACATACCGGTAGGATTGACCAGCGTCTTGTAATCGGACGTATCGATGTCGAATCCGGCCAGGACGGGCTCGATGACAAGCTTCGTCAGCTCAGCCTGGATCTCGTCGTGCGAGATATCAGCACTGTGCTGAGTCGAGAGCAATACCGTGTTGATCTTGTGCGGGACATTGTCGATGTACTCGATCGTGACCTGCGACTTGCCGTCAGGCTTGATCCAGTCAACTCCGCCCTTCCGGACCTCGGACATCTTCCTTACGAGAAGATGTGCCATATGGATAGGCATCGGCATCAGAACGTCGGTCTGGGTGCAGGCGAACCCGAACATCATACCCTGATCTCCGGCGCCGCCCGTGTTAACGCCCATTGCGATATCTTTCGACTGCTCATCGATAGAAGTGATCACTGCCGATGTCTGGGCGGCGAATCCCAGGTGAGGATCGTTATAGCCGATATCATGGACGACTTCCCTGACTATCTTCGGGATCGGTACGTAAGCGTCGGTAGTTATCTCACCCGCGACAAAGGCCATACCGGTCGTCACCAGCGTTTCACACGCCACTCTCCCCGTGGGGTCCTTTTCCAGGATCGCGTCTACTATAGCGTCTGATATCTGATCCGCGACCTTGTCGGGATGACCCTCGGTCACCGATTCAGATGTAAAAAGATGCTTTTCAGACATGAATCGTCCTCCCTCGTTCCTTTGTATTTTCAGTCAACATATTGCATACAAATCGTTGAAATACGCCTGTTAGTCAAGCAAATATTCCCTTTATCCCAGATCGACCTGTGAATCGTCGCTGATATTGAGGTTCGAGCTGCTTCTCGTGACCACAGCCCCCGCCCCGATAACGCTTCCTTCGAGGACGACGTTCGAGAGTGAGCTGTTCTCATTAAGTATCGAGTTCTTGACCACCGAATCGGTGATGGAGCACCCGCCGGCTACCGATACGTACGGCCCTACGATGGAGTTCTCGATCTTCGAACCGGGATCGATGAAACAGGGCGGTATTATTACTGAATTGACCCCATGCGCCCCGTTCTCAACTCCCTCGAGCAGAACGCGGTTCGTTTCGAGAAGCGTCTCGACCTTCCCGCAGTCATACCAGCCGCCGATCTCGTACGGCATGAATTTAATGCCGTTTTCAATCATCAGTGACAGGGCATCGGTGATCTGGTACTCGCCCTTCGTCATGATATCCCTGTCGATCACCGCCCGGCAGGACTCGTAAAGAGGGGCCGAATCCTTGAAATAGTAGAGCCCCACGATGGCAAGGTTGCCCTTCGGATCGTCAGGCTTCTCGACGATGCTTGTTATGACGCCGTCGTTGACCTCGCAGATCCCGAATCTCTTCGGGTCCTCCACCTCGCGTACTCCAAGGACGTAGTCGCCCGCTTCGGGGATCTTCGTAAAGTCAGTATCGATGATCGTATCGCCGAGGATGATTATCAGTTCCGAGTTATCAGCGTACTGTCTCGTCAGGTCGACAGCGTGCGCGATACCCTTCTGTTCATTCTGAAAGACGAAGTCGATCTTCAAATCGTAAGTGTCTGTAAGATACTTGGTGATCTGGTCGCCCTTGTACCCGACGATCGGAATAAGCTCGGTCACGCCCATGTCGACAAGGCTGTCGACGATGTGTCCGAGGATAGGTTTTCCCGCGACCGTGACTAGGGCCTTGGGGCTCGTGTGGGTGTGTGGGCGGAGCCGTTTGCCTATACCCGCGACAGGGATTACGGCTTTCATTCATCCTCCGATCTGAGCAGATTCTTGATCTCTTCTATCTTGTCTATCGGCGTGGGGTCCTTTCCTGACTCCACGGCGAGGTATACGCTCGTAAGGTCGCCCAGGGCCACTATCGACAGGAGCCTGGCGAGCCTCCCGGCGAAACCGGGCCCGCCGACGCTGTTGAGCTTGATCGCCCCGGCGGCGATCGGCTCGAGCATCTCGTATGTCACGTCCATCCGCTTCGAGACCCTCGGGTGATCGTCGACATCGGTGAGCATTACGAGGAATATCTCCTGCAATATCTTCTCGGGGCTGTCCCAACCCATGATCTCGTTGTGTCCCAGTTCGGGGAAGTTATTGACGAAAGCCATGCTCTTGCTGTTCTCGTTGAACTGGCATTTCCATCTGTACGCCGCTCCTACGAGTAGCCCGTTCGCGCTATAGACGAGGGGGATCTTGCCGTAGAGTCTCTTGGCAAGCTGCATAGGCGTGTTTCCCGCCAGGTCAGCATCGAGGGAGCACTTGTCGAGGAGCTTTCGTGTCTTCCGCAGGACCGACCTGAACTCCTCTTCCTCGATCTCGCAGAAGCCCCAGCACGCGGCGAGTTTCAGCAGCGGAGTGAACAGATACCCGAGAGCCGCTCTCGGCGGCATGCCGCCCGGAACGATCACCACGGGGATGCCGGCCTTTTTCGCCTCATCGGTGAGGATGCCTCCCGATGAGATGACTGCCATCGGCGAGCCCCTCTCGAGACCGTCATGGAAGCAGCCGATGACCTCCTCGGTATTGCCGCTGTAGCTTACGCATACCACGGGGGTATTCTTCCCGGCGAACGCGGGAAGGGTGTATCCCCTCTCTATATGTACGGAGATATCGGAATCTTCCGCTATAAGGTCGCGCAGAAGTTCCCCGCCGATCGCGCTGCCGCCCATGCCGCAAATGACCAGGGTCCTCGCCCCGGCCGGCATGCACTCAGCCAGGTCGCCGACGAGATCCCACGCCTCGGCCATCTGGTCAGGCAGCCCGAGCGTCTTGTCCAGCATCCTGCCGGTGTCTATCCCATAATGTTTTGCCGAGTGGTCCGGTGTCATGATGATCCTTTTATTACGAATTCCTG
>CAYWGA010000022.1:0-34445 GCA_964457905.1 uncultured bacterium
TGAGGTCGTGTTGTTGAACTTGATATGAGCTGAAATATGACATTGCTGAAGTGAGTCAACACCCTGGACATCACACCCGCAATATCTGCTGCAGAAACCGGGTTTTGTTTAATAATACGGATGTTAGGGGATAATAGAACTGGGAATTATCCAGCAGGATATGGTGGGGGCACCCAGGGGGCACCAGTATGGTGGGAGGCAGATTCTAGAGGAGAAGCGGGGGCAGGTCAAAGACTCGTTGGATTCAGAATTTCGAATCGATGATGCAATTCCTGTAACCATTAGCCAGCTTCTACGTAATATTTACGACAGCAAAGATGTTAATAATCGTACGTGAACAGGGACAAAAATTGATCGGAGGCCGGGATATTGGTGCGGTGCTCCGGTATCACGACAGGGGGGCTTCGGGAATGGGTAGCATCTGTGGATCAAAGAAACTTCTTTTAATAGGATTGCTGATTATTTGTATATCTTCCTTGTTTGGTACTACCGCTAAAGCAGAGCCAGATGGTCAAACTCAATTAGGCGATATCGAAGAGAGAATAGCCTGTATCGAAAACGGCCTCAAGCCACTCGTTGTAGTAAAGAATCGCCCAGAACGCGGCTTTCGTCTTCTCGACAGATTGAGGCACTACAACGTGGCCGGAGTCAGTATTGCTGTAATTAGCGGTGGTGAATTGGAGTGGGCTCGGGGGTACGGAATCGCCGACAAAGAGACCGGCAGGCTGGTCAATGCAGAGACTCTTTTTAGAGCCGCCTCTATCAGCAAACCCGTCACCGCGGTGGCTGCATTACGCCTTGTAGCTAGTGGTATCCTCAATCTGGACAGCCCGGCCAATCGGCAGTTGACGTCGTGGCAGATTCCCGAGAACAAATTTACCGATCGTCAGGATGTGACCTTGAGGCATTTGCTCAGCCACTCCGGAGGTCTTACGGACGATCCGGATCTAAGCTATCAACACGACCAGGTGATTCCGACGCTGATTCAGGTACTCGATGGAACAGCACCGGCGAGATCCGCCCCTGTTCGAGTCGATACCATCCCCGGTGTGACCTATAAATACTCCAACCAGGGTTACTGTATTGTACAACTGATGATGTCCGACATGACGGGCCAACCGTTCTCGGTTCTTATGGATGAGTTGGTCCTGCAACCGGTCGGTATGACCAACAGCACATTCCAACAAAATCTGCCAAGGGAATTTCTGGCGCGGATCACAACCGGGTATCGTTCTACTGGCGAGGAACTGCCGGGTAAATGGCTCGTGAGCCCGGCTATGGCCGCTGCCGGACTCTGGAGTACACCATCAGACCTGGCACGGCTCGCATTGGCTATAATGCACTCGTCAAGTGGCAGTGAGAAATCACTTCTGAGTAGAGAACACGTGGCTGATATGCTGAAGGTCCAGGCAGGACAGTATGGGCTCGGCTTCAGGTTGGAGGGAACAGGAGACGACCTTTGTTTTAAACACGGTGGCGCGAGCGATGGTTATCGCTGTATAATGTTGGCTTGGCCCGCCCGAGGTGAGGGCGCAGTAATCATGACCAACGGCGATGCCGGCCAGGGGCTGTATCATGAGATTCTCCGTGCAATAGCTTCGGAATATGGGTGGCCGGGCTACCTGCCCATCGAAAAAACGGTTGTTCACCTTGAACAAGATCGCATGAAGAAATTCGAGAGTGTTTACATGCTGGACGGACGTGTCGAATTGAGGTTCAGCGTCGAAGAAGATCACTTGCGAATGGATACTGCATCTAACTTCTACACCCTATATCCCGAAAGTAATACCAAGTTTTTCGATATCGATTTCGGTTTTACAATAGATTTTGGCAAGGACGACACGGGTGCAGGTAAAACGGCGGTTATGGACCGCGGTGGTGTTTTGTCTACACTTTCCAGGATTGAATAGGACGATTTTTATCCCAGACACAGTTATCGCCCACCATTTTACTTCAAATACATCAAAGGGATAGGGGATTATGCCGTTCGAGCCTGTGGCGTAATATGCGCCGGGGGCACCGGTAGGGCACCAGTTTCGAGGTCGGATTTCTGTCGATATTGGGGAAATGCATGTACTGCAACGCGGACGGAATTAATGGGAGGGACAGGGCATGGGAGGCCGCTGGAGGCGCGATCATTGGTAGTGATGCAGCGAAGCTCAGCCGCAGGAACGCCGAATTCTCCGGCTGACCCTATTTCCTCCAGAAACTCGGCAGGAAAATCACCAGTACGGTGTATAGCTCGAGCCTGCCAAGGAGCATGAGGACTATCAGTATGGACTTCCCCGCATCCGGTATGTCAGCGTAATTCTGTGTCGCCCCTACCGCGTTCAGCCCCGGTCCAATGTTGCCCAGGCAGGCGATCGTACTGGATGCAGCGGTGCCCAGGTCGGGTGTAAAGGCGGTCATCACGAGTGTACCGGCTGCGAATAACAGCACGAATATCAGGAGAAACGCGCAGATGTTCCAGACGGCCTGGTCATTTACATTGCTGCGGCCTATTCTGATGGTCTTCACCGCGTTGGGCCTCATGTAGATGAGAAGCTCTCGGAAGAGCGCTTTGATCCCCGTCAGAATCCGGATGTTCTTGACCCCTCCTCCAGTTGAACCCGCGCATCCGCCGACGAACATGAGGATAATAAGCAGTATCCTGGAAGTCTCGGGCCAGAGGTTGAAGTCCTCGGTAACGAAACCGGTGGTCGTCATGATCGAAGTGCCCTGAAAAAAGGCGACCCGGAGAGATTTCGTGAATGAGTCGTAGGTGTCGCCCCAAACGTTAAAGGTCAGTATCAGACATGCCGCAAGCCAGAAGAAGAGGTAGAAGCGGAACTCCGCGTCGCGGAAATACTGGAGGGGTTTGCCCGCGAGTAATTTCAGATGGAGGGCGAAGTTTGTTCCCGCCAGGAACATGAAGACGATGATGACGATATCGAAATAGGCGCTGTCGTACGCCCCGACGCTGGCCGTGCGAGGAGAAAATCCCCCGGTGGCCATTGTCGCGCATGTGTGGCACCATGAGTCGAACAGGGACATGCCCCCCAGCTTGAGCATCAGCGTTTCCAGTATGCAGAAAAGGATATACGCCCCCCAGAGACGCTTGGCGGTGGTGGAGATGCGTGGTGTCAGGCGGTCCTTCATGGGGCCGGGGACCTCGGCCCTGTAGATCTGCATCCCGCCGACCTTGAGAAACGGCAGTATGGCGACGCACAAGACGAGTACCCCCATCCCACCGAAAAGGTGCGTCATCGCTCTCCAGAACAGTATTCCGCGGGGAAGGGACTCCAGGTCGGTAAGCACCGAGGCCCCGGTGGTAGTAAATCCCGACATCGTCTCGAAGACCGCCGGCACAGGATTCGCGATTACTCCCGAAAACAAGTAGGGCAAGGCACCCAGGATCGAGACGATAAGCCAGCCGAAAGTCGCTATGCCGAACCCGTCCTTACGGGAAAGATCGATGTTTCCCCTGGTGAAGAACCAGGATACTGCGGCCGAGAGCAGCGAAATGCCCGAAGCCGCCAGCAGGCCCTTCGCGGCGAAGGATTCCCCATAATAGAAGGATATGCCCGCCCCGGCGAGCATCGCCAGGGCCGTGACGCCGACCAGGTAAGATATCACATGCGTGACAGTGCGGATGTTCACTTTTTATGCCTTATACCTGTTAGAAAGCGGATTTGATTTTTTCGGCGGTTTTCGGCAGACAGTAGATAGCCAGCCGATCGCCTTGTCTCAGTATGTAATCGCCGGTTGGTACGAAAGCGTGATCATCCCGCTGCGCCGCGGCGATGATGGAGCCGCGGGGCAGCTTCAGTTTGCTGATGGCGGTACCCTCCCTCTTGCTGCCGGCCCTGATGATCACCTCCTGAACCTCGCCCGTTATCCGGTGAAACAGTCCAACGTGTTCCACGATTTCTCCCCGCACGTACTTCAGAATGGCCTTGATCAGCGAGGTGTTGGGGCTGATCGCTCTGTCGACAAGATTGAGGCGGCTGATGATCGGTACATACTCCGGCTTGTCGATACGGGCTATGGTGAAAGACGCGCCGAGCTGTTTGGCCTGGATACAGCATACGATGTTCATTTCCTCGTCACCTGTGATAGCTGCGAATGCCGCCCCCGAGGCTATTCCCGTTTCCTTGAGAGTCGAGGCTTCAACCGCATCCGCGTTCAGCACAAGGCAATTTACCAGGATTTTTGAGGCATACTCAGCCCGTTCGCGGTTCTTGTCGATGAGGACTGTTTCCATGGGGGCGTCCTCCAGCAGTTCGGCCAGGGCCAGCCCGAGTTCCCCTCCCCCCACAATAACCACTTTCTTGAATCTCTTTTTTCGCCCGGCCATGATCCAGTCGAGGAATAGATCGATTTCCCCCGCCGGGAGGGCGACATACACGTCATCCCCCGGGTCAGCAATAGAATTGCCGTCGGGAATTGAAAAATTGCCCTGCTTGACGAGTCCAATGAAGCGCGACTTGCCGAACCATTTTTCGGTCCTGAATTCCTTCAGGGGCTTGCTCGCGAAGGGGGCATTCTCCGGCAGCTTCAGGCCCAGGGCGGCTATCTTGCCGTTCAGCAGGGACGTCACCTCGAGTATTCCGGGTCTGTAAAGCATATCGAAGATATCCCTGGCGCATTCTTCCTTGTGTACCAGCGGCCGGTCTATGCCGAGCCTGGCGGTATCCACGAGCGGGGAGCGGGCATACTTGTTGTTAGAGAGTCGAGCTACGGTATGTTGAATTCCGGCGGTCTTCGCCCAGCAGCAGGCGAGCATGTTTATTTCGTCGTAGGGCGTCACGGCCGCCAACAGATCGAAATCTCCGATGTTGATGTTCGCCAGGACATCAGGGTCCGCACCGTTGCCCTCGATTGTCATGACGTCGTAGCTCGCGGCTAACTCGTTGAGAGCCTCCTTGTACCTGTCGATCACGACGACATCCTGCCCTATCTCGCAGAGCTTGGCCGCCAGATTCTTGCCGGCGTTCCCGGCGCCGATTATTGCGATCTTCAAACCTTGTTTCCTTATCTGCTGAACAGGTCGGTTAGTTAAAGCACCGTTGATGCGGAAAATCTTCTGAAGTTATAGCAGAAAACCCTCCATTCTTCAACAGTCCGTGGGTGGGCGCAACTATTATGGTAAGGCGGATGGAATAAATGGGAGGGACAGCCGCGATGCGTGCTTCTCGATTAAGCGCGCCAGCCGCAGATCTGACAGTGCGCCATTCAATGGCAGGCGCAGGCTATAGGCGTGCCCTGTGCGACATATCTTAAGCCTGCCGAATAATAAGGGAACGAGCTAAAACATTGTTGACAGCGATTAATAACCATTATATAGTGCGCCGACGTTATAGATTTGCAGATGTAAACAGGCCGGACGCTTCGTCCCGGCCAGAATAGAGGAGGCAGGCATGCGTAAGTTCACGGTTTTGATGATGCTTCTCGTCGTCATCGCGGCGATGACGGGATGTTCGGGAAACAAGGACCTGATGGCTCAGCAGGAGCAGGACCTTGCGGACCTTCAGGCCAATATCGATGTGCTCGAGAACAGCCTCGAGACAGAGGAGGAGCGTTCGGCGAAGCTGAATGCCGATCTGGAGGAAGCCCTGGCCGAACTCGAGGAGAGCGAGATGCTCTTCCTGAAGCTCGAAGAGGATCTTGCGACGATAACCATACCGGACGCCGTGACCTTCGCTTCCAGCAGCACGCGCGTCACAAAAGAGGGTAAGGACATCCTGGAGCAGATCTGGGACGTTCTCTCCGACTATCAGGGCTACGTGGTCATGGTCGAGGGCCATACCGACGACGTCCAGATCGCCGAACGGTTCACCGGGAGATATGCCTCGAACTGGGAGCTGTCCTCGGCTCGCGCACATGCCGTCGTGCATTATCTCACAAAGAAGCAGGGCGCGGATCCCGAGAGGCTGTCCGCGATCGGTTACGGCGAGTATCAGCCCGTGGCCGACAACACGACGCCTGAGGGGCGTGCGGAAAACCGCCGCGTCGTCATCGCTGTCCGTGCAAAGAGATAACAGACCCCGCTGATTATATAGCTGCCGAATCCCCCTGAAAGTACTGGCCCGGCCGGATTTCAGGGGGGGACGGGGCACTCTGGATCAAACAAGCTCCCCACCGCCATTTCAATATCTCTGTATTGGCATTCCCGCCGCCAATCCGGTAAATTAAGTACAGAGGGTAGACTCCACGTGGAGGGGGAATTAATATCAGTCAATTTACTTCATCATTCGGCAGAATGTCTCTCGGGCATATGCGAGGGGGATCTTCGTGATTTACAGGGGCTTGCTGCTGGTTTGCTGCGCATTCGTCGCCCTGGCCGGGTGCTCCGACGATGAACAGCTGGCCCTGGAGGCGGTCTCGAAACCGGGCACGCCTGTAGGCCTGGATGTGGTCTATTGCCTGCAGCTCGTTGATTACACCTCTGGAGGAGCGCTGAGCACCCAGGGTCACGCAGTGGAATACAGGTTCTATCTCGGCTCGGACGATATCCATGACTACACCGCGTGGAGTCCGGTACCGGCCGCGACAGCGGAATGGCCCGATACGGGAAGATACGATGTCAGGGTCCAGGCGCGGTGCGCCGCTCACAACGAGATCCTCTCTCCGTGGTCGGACGGCATGCATGTCCGGGTTTTCGAGCCGCCGGTTACAAGGCCGTCGACTCCGACCGGCCCCGATTCGACAGACACCGACGATCAGCTCTGGTATTGTTCCGGTGGAGCTGTCAGTGCGTATGGAGATCCCGTTGAATACCGGTTCCTGTTCGACGCTGATGGCGCCGGGGACATGACCGAATGGAGCACAAGCCTATGCGCGCAGCACGGGTGGTCATCGCCCGGGGAGTATCTCGTCGGTGCCCAGGCTCGTTCGGCGGTCAACCCGACGCAACTCTCGCCCTGGTCAAAAGGATTGACCGTCAAGGTCACATCGAAATTTATCACTACTCCCACGGTCCCCCTTGGGCCGTCTTCTCCTTCCGAGACCGGAGAGCTGTACTGCACCGGAGGCTCCATCAGCCTGGATGGCGATCCGATAGAATACACCTTCTCATACGAACCTGCCGGTGGAGCAGAGTATCAGGTTCTGGGGATGGATAGCCGGTTTATCGCTACTCCCTGGGACACGATCTCCTGCACAGCCATCACTTTTCCGTCGGATGGCGTCTATATCGTCAGAGCGAAGGCACGGTCGGCCACGCAGACAGACAGGCAGTCGGCATGGTCCGTCGGATTGACCGTCATTGCCGGAAGGGACGGCGAGCATCCGACAATGAAGTTCTCGACCCACATAACAGAGGTCGTGAACGGCTCTTCCCGGACGATATCCAGGGCTTTCAATCGCAGTTATCTCGGTCCGCCTGATACGGTCAGCATGTTCCGTCCGGTTTCAATCGGGTATCACGGCGTGTCGCCGAACGGCCCGATCAGGGCGTATCTGCACAGTCCGCTCAGAGAGGGGAAGTACGGACCGACCGTTCTGCATATGCCGGGTGAGAACCGGTGGAATGCGGACACCTCGGACACGCTCCTGCATTTCTCAAATACGGGCGAACAGGCGCTGGAGAGCGGGAGTTATTATGTAAGCACGAAATGTTTCGACAGCGAGGGATTCGTCTCTCCTGTAAATGTCTTGCTGGAAGCAGGAATCTGCAGGTTCGTGGTCAATCACGATCCGGATACGAGGATCCTCTACGGGACGAACTTCTCTACGGACCAGGCGGGGGTCCCGCACGAGGATCTGATAGATTTCAGCGACGGGGAACCGGACACCCTGCCGTACAAGTCGATCCTGAGGATGCACTATCTCGGCTGGGACGATCCAAAGGACAGCCTCGAGTTCGTCGATCCGCCCGTTCCAATACGGTTCAAGTTCAAGTTCGAGCGATGGGGGTACCATCTCGGCGGCTCCACCAGTACTCACAAGCCAGCCTGGATGCCGGAGTGGAAAGAGGAAGACACGGCCTGCGATTCAGACGAGGACTCGACCACGATGAGGGTCGGGACCTACGATTATTATTTCATGGCCAGGTCATTTGACGAACAGGACAGGTATGATCATACACCTGATACGATCGAGTTCGCGGGTAACTTCCCGCCTACGATTGACAGGATATCGATCGCGTACGACTCGTTACTGAACACGGCGCCCCTGGATCTGGCTGACATCAAGGGCGACACTGTCTACATCGCGATAGGTCAGCCAGGAGTGCCGAGGGGCGAGCTCGACTATGTCTCTCCCTATCTCGTCGAATACAGCAGTCTACCCGAGGTGTTCACCCTGTTCTTCAAGCTCTACATAAATGGAAGCGGGCACGACGACCGCCGGGATCCGCCGGGATCCGGCATCAAGGGCTGGTGGTACTCAATCAGGGCAGAAGAGAACTATTACTACCGCAGTGAGGAACAGTGGCTGTACGAATTCAGTCCCAATATAATACTCCAGCCTTTCAGTTTCAGGCTCGTAGTCCCGAGGGATCCTGATTTCCCCGACTACCCCCGTCCCGACCCGGATTTCATCAACAATCCGCCACTCTGGATGGGCGACCAGGAGCTGATAGTCAGGGCTTCAGACTTGCCTCTTGATGAAACCTTCGAAGAAGGCATCAGGGCTATCAGCCCGGAGCATGTCGATGGCGATCCCTGCAATACTCTTGTTTCTCGGGGGGGATGGGAGACGTCGACTCGGGGCGTAACCAACTATGCCAGGACGGATAAATACAACGGCTGGTTCTATATCAAGCTGGTTTACTAGGGATGAGATCCATTGACATGCATGGGGCAGCCGGGCCCTGGCCGTGTCGCCGCATGCACCTCCGCACAAGCGTAACCAGTTGACAAATATTATGGGTTAGTGTACAATACCCCCGGAATCAACAACTTAGCCACAGCCCCACGTACCCTCATTGTTGCTCGCCCCGACGATTGTTTCCGGTACATTGAGAACAACGGGCGTCCTCGAACGTCAGCAGGACCACGCGGTGTACGTGTGTGTCCGTGCCGTCACAGCAAAGGAGACCGCCGTGAAGAAACTGGCATTGGCTCTCGCACTGGTATTGCTTCTTCCGTTATCAGCCACAGCTACGATCCTCTGCGTCCCGGACGACATCGGGTTCGTCATCGGTGATTACGAGACGACCTTTCATCCGAACATCGCGGACAGCATCGGAGCCGTTTCCAATCCGCTCAATGTTCTCCTCAACTGCACCGATCCCACGCAGGTGTACTGCCTGAACTGGGATGTCGACCTGTGCTTCCCTGCCGAATACGAGCAGGCCCCCGATGTCACATCACCGGAGATCATCTGGATACTCAATAATTACTACCCGGCCGTTCCAGGCATGCCCAGCGAGCTTCCGGCCGGCAAGAAGCGCGGCGCCGCGGTGCAGCTCGCCATCTGGCACTTCCATACCGGTGTCGATATCTCGACCGGCGGGATCGATATCGCGGTCTTTGACGCAGCGAGGGCCATCATCGCCGCCGCGGGGACGGCCACGGTACCGGCGACCCCGACGACTCTCGTGCTCACCCCGGCATACATGCCGCCGATAGCGCCCGGCACGGAAGTAACGGTCACAGCGACGCTGTACGACCAGAACGGCAATCCGATGCCCGGTGTTCCGGTCAGCTACGAGATCACCCATATCGGCAGCGGCAACGGTACCACGGACGGCGCCGGCCAGTTCGCCGTGACCTGGATCGAGAGCTCACCGGGGTATGACGTACTCACCGTCACCGTTGACTACACCATCCCCACCGGACTGAGGTGGATCTCTCCGGGCTGCCAGGACCTTATCCAGATATTCCCGGAAGATGGCACCATCAGCGCGGTCTGGGGCGACACAGATCCGGTCGCCACGGAGGAGACCTCCTGGGGCGGCATCAAGAGCATGCACAAGTAAGACGACACGATAAGAACCGCCTGCCGCCGCGAGCGGACCGGGCGTACAATAAACAGGGGGCGGGGCCTTTGGGCCCTGCCCCCTGGTGCGTTTAGGGAGCGGCACGACAAATATAGATTGACCCTCGTGCGTTAGGCGGAGCAATATTCGGTGAAGTGGGAGGGGTTTTAGTTATTAAGGGTTTCCAGGACTGTTGGAGGTCGCTATGGAGGGGTTAAAGTTAAGAGCCGGATCAAGGAATCTGATGCTGGTGATTCTGGGTGTCGCGATTCTCGCAGGCTGCGGGGATGACAGCACAGTCGGTCCAGGCGATGATCCGTATGTTCCGTCCGATGATTTCATGCTGATACCCGCTGACACGTTCCAGATGGGTTGGGGCGGGGGACACACGGTCATCCTGACGGGGTCGTTCTACATGGCCGAGACCGAGGTGACCAACCGGCAGTTCGCGGAGCTGGCCCAGTGGGCATACGACAAAGGCTACTGCACGGCGACGAGAAACAGCATTTTAGACGCGCTGGACGGCTCGACCGAAACACTGGTGTACCTTGCCTCCCCTGAGTGCGATATCTCCTTTGACGCAGATACCTTCGCCGTAACCATCGGCAGGGAGGAGCATCCGGTCAGATGCGGGAGCTGGTACGGCGCTGTTTCGTACTGCGACTGGCTCAGCATCCGTGAGGGCCTGCGGCGCGCATACGATCACGCCACCTGGCTTTGCAATGCAAACGACCCGTATGATGCCAGCGGGTTCCGTCTGCCGACCGAGGCGGAGTGGGAGCATGCCTGCCGTGCGGGAACGCAGACCATATTCAACACCGGCGACTGCCTCAATTCCGCGACCGAGGCAAACTATGACGGCTCGCAGCCCTATACTGGATGCCACACCGGGCCATTTGTAGGGGATATCGTCGCGGTGGGGAGCTATCTGCCCAACGGGTTCGGCCTGTACGACATGCACGGGAATCTCTGGGAATGGTGCAATGACTGGCAGGCTGATTACGCCGGCGACGAGACCGACCCGGTGGGTCCCGCTGATGGAACCTCCCGGATAGTCCGCGGTGGCTCATGGAGCTATGCTGCGTCGACTTGCACCTCGGCGACGCGGAGCTTTAATCCCCCTTCGAACACCATCTGGCTTCTCGGATTCCGCCCGGTGGTTTCGGAGCAGTAAGGTGAGGTGGCGCGAGGTGGAACCTAAGGGGTGCCCGGACGACGGTTCCATCAGCGCGATCTGGGGCGACACAGATCCGGTCGCCACGGAGGAGACCTCCTGGTGCGTTTAAGTTTTGATGCTTCCCTCAGATTTTCCTGCGGATTGGCGCCTTAAGAGCGTGTAGGTAGCTGGAAGGAAGAACAGGGTGAGGGCCATCGAGTACAGCAGCCCCCCTATGACCGCTATGGCCATCGGTTTGAGCATGTCTCCTCCATCGCCGAGGTTCAGGGCCAGGGGGATCATGCCTATGACCGTCGTCAGCTGGGTCATCAGGATAGGTCTCAATCGGACCGGCGCCGCGACCATCATCGCATCGAAGGGATTCCCGCCGCGTCCAAGGTACTCTTCCGCGAGGGTAAGCAGAACAACTCCCTGGGAGATGATTCCCGCCATCATGACGATGAGTCCGACCAGGACGGTCACCCCCACCGGGGTGCCTGTGATGAAGAGCGCCAGAAAGGCGCCGGTCAGAGCAAAGGGGATATTGAGCATTATGAGGAAGGGTAGAGAGAATGACTCGAACTGTACGGCGAGGATGATATAGGCGAAAAGCGATGCGAACAGGATGATAAGCCCCATCGTCCTGCGGTTCTCCGCCATCAGGTACGCCTGGCCGCCCAATTCCCATTCCACACCCTTCGGGCGGTCCAGCCCCTCGATCACTTCTTCGATACGCCCTACGGCTTCTCCGGTGCTGATACCGGCGGGATCCATGCGCACTATCACCTGCTTGACCTGGTCTTCCCTGACGATCTCCACAGGACCGGAAGATCTGCGCACCTCGGCCACGTCCCGTAGCCTTACAGCGGCGATGCCGTCGTTTTTCACCACGAGATTCTCGATGTCTGACTTGCTTTCGATACGCCTCTCGGGAACCATGACGCGGATATCGTAGTACTCGAGGCCTTCGCGGTACCGGGTCGCGACCGTTCCATGGATCATCGTCCTGAGCGTGGCCGCGATCTCACTCACAGGCAGGCCCAGGGCGGCCGCCCTTGCGCGGTCGATGATGATGCGGTATTCAGGCTTCGTCATTTCCATCGAGATGTTAATGTTCCTGATCCCTGAGGTCTCATCGAGGCGGTTGGCCAAAGCCCCCGCGAACTCGAAGATGGAGAGGATCTCGGTACCCTTTACCTTCACCTCGACTTCCTGCTCGCCCGTCTTACGGATGCCCTCCACACGTCTCTGCATCACGTTGATCTTCCCCCCGGGAACGAGGATCTTCTTCACTACCGGGGTGATCTTGCGAATAAACTGCTGCGTGTCGATATTCCGTTCAGATTTGGGAACCAGTTGTATATTCAGCTCCCCTTCATGTGCGATCTCGAAAGTCGCTAGTCCCCACACCCTGCCGCCGGCCAGGGTGAAGATGCTCTCTATCTCCCGGGTGTTGGCGAGTTCCGATTCGAGCCGGGCAAGTATTTCGTCCACCTTGCTCATAGAGGTTCCGCTCGGCATCATCACCTTGACCTTTATCCGGCCGTCGTCGAGTTTCGGCAGGAACTCCGATCCTGTGCGAGCCATCAGCAGAAACGAGGAGATGAAGACTGTTATCGCGAGTGCGATGACAGCCTTTCTGTTTCCAAGCGCCTTCTTCAGCATACGGGTGTAGGCCTGTATGAGGCGGTCGACGAACGAATTGAGAAAGAGGCCCACGCCGGAGAGCAAGCTCGTATCGCTTTTCCGGATGAGCCGGTCGGCGAGGAAAGGGGTCAACGTAACAGCGATGACCAGCGAGATGACTACTATACCTACTATCATCATAACAAGTTCTTTGAACAGCAGCGACGTCAGGCCGGGAATGAATATGAAGGGGATGAATATGACGAAGAAGGTCAGGGTAGCCGTGATGATCGCAGGGCCGACCTGATCCGTTCCCCGCAGGGCGGGCTCCTCCACGCCTTTGTCATTTAATCTGATGATGTTTTCGAGAACGACAATCGAGTTGTCCAGTATCACTCCCAGCGCTACGACCATGCCGCCCAGGGAGAACAGGTTGAGTGAATAGCCCATCAGTTTCATGACGAAAAAATTCACCAGGAGAGTGACTGTCAGGGCTGCCATCATCACCAACACGTACCGGAGCTGCCCGAGAAAGACAAAGACGACGGCTATCACGAGTATCGCTGCCAGAAGGGCGGTGCCCTGCACGCTGTTTATCGCGCCCATTATATAGGTGCCCTGGTCCTCTACATAACCGAACGCTATGTCCTTCGGGATGTCGCGCTCGAGAGTCCTCATCTTTTTCCTGACCGCACGGGAGACGGTCACCGTATTTGCCTGCGCCTGCTTGAGGATGTTCAGCTTTATACAGGTCTCGCCGTTGAAGCGCGTGTTGATGCGCATCTCCTCGTGAGAATCCTCGACTTCGGCTACATCCTTCAGATAAACCTTTTCGCCTTGACTATCCCGAGCCACAACAACATCCGAGATCTCGTCCAGATCCACATATCCACCGACGATCCGGGCGATGATCTCCCTGTCCCCGGTTGTCACCCGGCCGGCGAAGATCTCCCTGTTCTCCTCGGACAGGACCTTCACTATAGTTGCCGGCGAAAGATCGTAAGCTGACAATCGCTGCGGATCAAGGTGAACACGGATCTCCCGCTCCAGACCTCCCACGATCTCAACGCCCGCCGTTCCGGGGACAGTGACTATCTTATCGATCAGCCACTTATCGGCCCATTCGCGCAGCCATACCAGGGATCGGGTCTCCGAGGTGACGATGACCTGCATGACGGGTAGAAACGACGGATCCGCCTTGATGATCAGAGGTGGATCCATGTCTGGCGGAAGCTCTCTTTCGGCGCGCGCCATAGCGGAGACCACGTCCTGGAAAGCGTCTTCTACATCGACGCCGTACTGGCAGTTCACCAGAAGGGTGTACATTCCCTCTATCGAGGAGGATTCGAGGTAATCGAGATTATCGATGGTCGCCATCACCCGCTCCAAGGGCTCGGCGATGTTCGTCTCGATCTCATCCGGTGTGGCTCCGCGCCACCAGATATGTATCTTGATCATCGGGTAAGCGATATCCGGCAGGTAATCAACGTCGAGCCTGGTGAGTCCGAACAGCCCTATAGATATCAGGGCTATGACCAGCACTGTGATTGCTACGGGTCGCTGGAGTGTTATCGCGGTGAGTCTCATATGATCGATTCCGGTGCTATCCGCCGTTGAGTATCCTGACTTTCATTCCGTCTCGAAGCTTCCAATTGCCGGATACGACAACCGAATCTCCCGCGGCGATGCCTCTCGTGATCTGTACCTCGTGCCTGTGCTCGATACCTGTCTTTACCTCTCGCCTCGACGCCTTTCCGTTCTTTACTATGAAAACGATTCTCTCCTGCTGGGGCGTGACGACGATTGCCGCATCCGGAACGATAATGGCGTCCTTTACAGTCTCGATGGGCACGATCAGGCGGGCGAACATCCCAGGCGCAGTATCGACATCCCCGATCAGTGTCGCCTCGACGGTCCGGGTACGGGTATTACGGTCGAGTTCGGGGTATAATCTGGTTATCGTTGCCCGGAAGGTGCGGTCGCTGTAAGCGTCGAGTGAAGCTGTGATCTCCATGCCGACTTCCACCATCATCGCATCCCTTTCGGAAACGGCGAACCTGATGACGAGGGATTCGGGATCGAACATCTCCACGAGGTCCTCGCGGGGAGAGGCGAAATATCCCTCTGTGACGAATACCCTGCTTACCTCGCCCGTCCAGGGAGCCCTTATCTGGAAATCCTCGACCTTTTCATTGGCTTCGCGCAGACGCGCCCGGGCTTCGGCGATTCGCAGCCGGGTTTCATCGAGACGCTCGCCGGGAACAGCCCCTGACTGCACCAGCTTTTCGATCTTCCTGAACTCCTCTTCCTCCTGAGCCAGTTCCCCACGCGCCGCCGCCACCTTTTCTTCCGCAGCCTCCTGGCGCCCGATAGTGAGAAGTATCTGGCCCTTCTCGACAACGTCGCCTTCCCGGATTTCACAGCCGTCTATCGGGCCCTGGGCCGGAGAGGCGATGCGGGCTGTTCTGACCGCTTCGACGGATCCGGTCAACTCGATATTCCTGGTCATTGTTCCCGATGCGGCCGGTCTCGCTTCGACAACCGGGATTTTCCCACTGTTTCTTCCGCCCGTTCCTCCGTTATCGCCACACCCGGTAAGCGAGGACGACATCATCATCAGGACCACCGGGATCAGGATGCGGAAATCCCCCCGGGACGAGGGACGATTATCGATCCGATTCATTGCCTTCTCCTGTCGCAAACCTCAGACGCGCAATTTGCAGATTGTAGTCGGTTATCGCTACATAGCGGTTCGTACGCATTTCGAGCAGCGCGGATTCCGCGTCCAGAACATCTGTGATCGTGCCCATGCCGAGATCGTACTTCTCCTTCTCTATTCTGAGAGATTCCAGGGCCTGCTCTACCGCTTTTCCGATTGCGGCCAGTCTCTTCCTGGTCGAAGCAATGTGGTAACCGGCAGATTCGACTTCAAGACGAATCTGCAGTTCCAGCCCGCGCAGCTTGTTCTCCAGGCCGGCCAGCTTCGCCTTCTCCATGTCCAGTTCGGCCCCTCTCTTTCCGCCTTCGAAGATAGGAAAGTCAAGGATGCATCCCACTCGTCCGATATCCTCAAGATCGGCCGCTCCTGGCACTGCGATGTATGAACCGAGGGCCTTTTTCCCCGAGTAGGACGCGAAGAGCGAAACCGACGGCCAGTATGCCGCGCGTGACGCTTTCACACGCCTGGCCTGGGCTTCCAACTCGTTCTGGGCAGCCAGGTAATCAGCCCTGTGCATGTAGGCCGATTGCAGGGCTCCCTCGATCTCGACCTCCGGCTCGACAAGAGAAAGATCGAGGACGGACCGGATCGCGATATCGTTTTGATCCAGACCCATCAGATTCAGGAGCGAACGCTTCAGTACGGCAAGGACGCTCTTCTCCAGCTCCAACCTCTGGATGATGTCAGCGAGACGGACCTCGACACGCAGCATATCTGCCCTGGACGCTTTTTCCATTGCCTTCAGCGCCTTTATCTTCTCCAGGTGCTCGCCGAGGGTTCTGCGCGAGAAATCCAGGGACTCGATCATTTTGTGCTGTTTCAGTATGCAGTAGTAAACACGGGTGACCTCATATACGAGTTCCATTCGCGTGAATTCCATAAGGTTTCTGGCCGAATCCTCCAGCAGGTCGAAAGCTCCCACTTCGTTCGAGATTCGCCCCCCGGTAAAGATCGGAACGCGCGCGTAAATACTCCAGGACACTACTTGATCGGCGTAGACCATAGGATAGACTGGTTTTCTGGGAGGGATCATTCGTTCAGTGCTTGAATAGAGTGAATAGCTCCCCGAACCTCTGAGATCCGGCCATCGTTGACTGGCCGCCCTGTCTCTTTCGGCCCCTGCCTCTTCAACTTTATAGCCCCTGTAGTTAATGCGGGGATTGTTCTTCATGGAGATTGCGAGGCAATCGTCCAGGCTGAGTGTATCCTGCACCCCGTCGCTGGAACCGGATCGCATTGGAGTCTTCGGGCCTGCCTGAGAGGGAAGCCCCGTTCCTGTCGATCCGTACGCATCTGTCGGATTCAACATGCAGAACAACAGGACAGACAAAAAAATGACACGAATTGAAACTGCTATTGCAGCTTTCATCACTCTGGATCTCCCTCTTGTTCTGAACAGTATCGGGCGATCGAATCCCGCAATCTTCGAACTGCCTGAATAATAACGTCGATCTGAGTAGGATATGGTTACAGACTAAATGATATATATCAGAAAAGTCGTCTCCAGTCGTGGGTAGATTGACCATTCCCCACTAAACTGATCCGGAATTAGATCTATAATCTGGCGTGAATCGAGGGGCGGGGCAGGAGTGCTGCGGCAGGAGATTGGAAGCGAAACGCTACATGCTGTTCCCGGTCCTGGTTATGTGTCCCCGGGCTGCTGGACCGTATACAGAGATTCCCGGAAGACGGCACCATCAGCGCGGTCTGGGGCGGCATCAAGAGTATGCATAAGTAAGACGACAAGATAAGAACCGCCAGCCGCTGCGAGCGGCTCGGGCGGACAATAAACAGGGGGCGGGGCCTTTGGGCCCTGCCCCCTTATACATTCGGTGCTCTATTAGAACCGCCAGTTCGCAAACGGCAGGATCTTTCTCCAGCCCTCGTTGTTTCTGGCGATATTGATCAGGCCGATTTGGAGCCCGTTCAGACTCTCCGCGATATTGACGATCCCTATCGTTAACCCATGCTGTGACTCAGTGTAGTTGTTCACGACGCTCGCTGAGAATCCGTGCAGCTGGTCGGCGTCGACGAATGCGATCGCCAAGGCCGCTCCAGTTATGCTTCCCGCGCGGACGTCCACACCCGCAGCGGTCAGGCCGACCGCCCTGTCGTGGATCTTGATGTCGATGCCGTGGAGGGTGAGCAGCCCCGCGTTCTGCGCGCGGATGCCGTAGTAGCCGAGCTCTGCGCCTTCCTCTGCCTCGAAGCCTTCCCAGGTGAGCATTCCGATGAGGCCGACGTTTATCCCGAACAGGTCCTCTCCGGCATTGATGCCGCCGAGACCTCCCTGGATACCCGACATGTCCTCTTCAGAGAGAACGGTGAGGCCGCCGAACGTGATTCCCGATATCCCTTCGACTCCCACAGCCGCCAGTCCGCCGAACGAGATGCCTATAAGCTCGTCTGCAGCGACGTTTGCCAGGAGGGAGGTGTTGATGCCGGTCATGTTGCCGTCAGCGACGTTGGCGAGTCCTCCGAATGTGATGCCTGTGACGTCCCCGCCGCCAACATTTGCAAGTCCGCCGAGCGTGATACCCGTGACGTTTCCATCAGCGACGTTGGCGAGGCCTCCGATCGAGATGCCTGTCATGTCATCGCCGGCGACGTTAGCCAGCCCGCCGAATGTGATCCCTGTCGTCTGGTCCCCGGAAACATTGGCGAGGCCGCCGAACATGATGCCGGCCGTCTCTTCGCCCGAAACGTTGGCAAGAAGGGCCCCGGATATACCTGTCATGGAGCCTTCAGTAACGTTTGCCAGCCCGCCGATCGTAATCCCGGACGTATTCCCGTTTATTACGTTTGCGAGTCCACCGACTGCGATGCCGTTCATCTCGCCGTTCGATACGTTGGCGAGGAGGCTGGCTGTGACGCCGTACATCCCGCCGTCGATGACGTTCGCCAGGATACCCAGGCCGACTCCGTAGAGCTTGCCGCCTGATACGTTGGCGATGCCTGCGAGGCCGATACCGTACATATTGTCGCCTGTTACGTTCGCGAGGCCGGCGATCGAGATGCCCCGTGTCTCGCCAGTATTCGTGACGGCCAGCAGGGCGAGGGCGACGCCGTTGATGTAGTCATCCGCCTCGACCGCGAGGATACCGACGGACAGGCCGTCGAGGGTCGCAGCGCGCGGGCTGACGATTCCGAACTGGAGTCCCGAGATCCGTCCGTACGGGCTCTCGCCGGGCTTCCAGAAGGTGATGTTGACTCCGATGACCTCTTCGACACCCCGGTCCTTCCAGTTGAACCTGAGGCCGCGCAGGCGGGCGGAGTTGCCGAACCCGACTCCGTAGCCGTTGACCTGGAGGTCGAAGCTGGTGTGCTTCACCTCGTCCTCCTCGTCATCGAATGCGATGGCGGGGGAGGGGAGTGACGCAATCATTAGGGGGGCAAGCAGTAACAGCACTAGAAATAGCGAAAATCGACGTAACATCCGGAACGCCTTTCTTTTGATACCTGCGGAGATTTTAACGCATCAGCCAGATCAGTTACACTAAATATACGGAGGCGGACAGGAGATGTTTCGTATCATGTGAAGGGGATCCGGGACATCACACAGTGGGATACCCTGGCGGGCATCACTCATTCCCCGCGCAACGGCCTTACCTCGCTGTTTTCCTGGCGACTCCGGTCATCCCAGAGGCTTGTTCAGTCGGCTTCGTCCTCTGTTTCTGTCGATTTGCCCTGCAGGTAGAAGATGAATCCGACGCGCGCGCTGAAGAACTCCAGGTTCGGGCCGCCCTGGAAGAGGTAGGTGTAATTCGCGTCAAGACGCAGGCCGAAGCGGTCACGGTTGAGCAGCGCGCCGATCCCGCCGTGAAATCCGAAAAAACTCCCCTTGTAGACGCCTGTAGAATAGATTTCCGTCTCTGAACCGGTCGTCATCAAGGCATCGTCGATGAAGGACCTGTAAAACCCGAGACCCGTATTAATGAACGGACGCATGACACTTTCGGGGGAGCCGAATATATAGTCGTTTTCCGTTGTGATGCTCATAAGACCCATGTCGCCGCCGGAAAAAGTCGAACCGGGATACAGTGTCTCCAGTTTTTCAGTATCGAGGGTCAGCCAGGTGTATCCGAACTCGATACCGCTTAGATAGTTATCAGTTATGCCCGCACGGAACGACCCCGCGAGAGTAAAGCCCGGCTGGTAAGAATCCTTGACGGGGCCTCCCACAGGCCACATCCATCCGCCGGACAGGGTGAAATAATCCTTCTCCTCGGCGCGCAGGTGGTTCGCCGGAAAGACGAGCAGCAGCAACACCAGCGATATGATTGCGAATCGAAAACGCATGTCCATCTCCTTGGGCTCCGTGTAAACAGGTCAGTTGTATTTCAGAGGGCACTTCGCCTCTGTTATGGCTGAAGGCGCCGGGTGCCGGACGGACCGGCTCCCGACCTGAAAGCTACCGCAACAGGTAGAGAATTGTCAATATTTGATAGAGCCCACATAACCTGCGGGCAGTGTCTGACTTGCCCCTACTGACCGCTCTCCCTGGCGATGATCTCCTCGAGGATCTCTGATGCCTCCCGTACGAATCCCGAGCATCTCTTTTCCAGTTCCGGTTCATTTGCAAACCGTTCAGATGCTTCAGGAGATCCAGGTTCAAATCCGAGCAGGCCCCGGCAATCAGTATTCTCAAACCGCTTGTTGAACTCCTCGACGAATTCATTCACGAGCCGGTAGTTCTTCTCCTTGGCCTCTTCATCATCGGCGACAGTGCGCCCGAACTTCAGCCCCAGGACCATCATCCCGCCGGTAATCACACCACACGTATCACCCATCCGCGCCATCCCGGCCCCGAAACTCGTGGAAATGCTCAGCGCTGTCTCCAGATTCATTCCCTCAGCCTCAGCGAAAGCAGAGAACACGGACTGTGAGCATGAAAATCCCTCAATGAATCTCTTCTCTGCAGTTTCTGCTATTTTGCCCATTCTGACCTTTCTGATGTTCTGAATCATGAGAGCGTCTCCTTCAGAGTCCTGCGGATTCTTTCCATGGATCTCCCGGCAGGCGGGAGATGATCTGCTCGTACACCATTTTCCATGCCTCTTGATGGTCGTACTTTATCTCTGACCTCAGAAGCGGCTCCATATCACTGAGAAAGGAGTCATCCTGCATCTTGGCGTCCATGTTCTTCTCGAACTGGGCGCGACTCACAGGTGTTTTTCCGAATTCCATATAGGCTGCGAAACTTTCGAGAAGATCATCAATCGAAGTGTCCGGGTGACCCAGCCCCAGCCACAGGTCAAACAGGTCCCTGCCTTTCTTTCGCTGATATAGGGCGCGGAGCTTCGTGCCGAGAAGCTCTGAAATCTCGTAGGTCGTCAGCTTTGCGCTCCCGGAAAACCATGGGTTTTCCACTGCAAATTTCTGTTTGGTGAATCCATGCACACTGAAATGCTCCCGGGTGTTGATCTCCACCTTGAGCCTTGCATCGATCACAGGTTCGAACGATGTTTCGAAGCGGTATTTCAGCGTGAACCTGCCCTCTCCCCGTTTTGTGCTTGGAGTGCCCAGCCAGTGATCAAGAGCATCACGAATGACACTGACGAGGGCGCCGATGGGGCCAGCGTCACGCTGGACGAGGTCGATGTCCTCCGAGTAGCGGCCGGGCGGATGCAGGTAGATCTTGTGGAGCGCCGTGCCGCCTCTGAAGATAAGACCCCGAGCGATTTCGGGCCGGTTGTACATCTCGATAAGAGCCCGACTGATGACCAGGTCCTGTTCTATCTGGCTGCTGTCAGGCCATGGAGCAATCTTGCGCCATGCGTTGATGTTCGCTCTGGGGATCACAGGTCTGGCTCCACGTCTTCATTTGGAATTACGCGCCATCGTCGATCTGTCTTGTAGCCATCGGTAGATTTGTCAGTGCGCAAAGCTATGACCGTCGTCCGCTGCTTCGCAAGCCATTCAGCCAGCGGGACTGCCAGTTGCACTTCCTGCACCAGGTCCAGCAGATAGCCGAGGCGCTGGGCATTGGCTCGCCGGCCGAGTTCTGCCACTTGCACGAGACGGTTCGGGTCCATCCGTTCAGCGAGCTCTATAAGGACAGTGGCGATGTTGTTCCAGTTGCCCGATATACGCGGGAACCGGACAAGATCGAACGCCGTCGCCTCTGGAGTGGAGACAGCCATGGTGCCTGTTTCCGTCTGGATCCTCCTGGTCGGAGAACTGCCGACCGCCCGGCTTCTGCGAGTCTGGATGGTAATTCTGCCTGTTTTTATCATTGCGCTCATCTTGTCAGTCAGTACCTGAAAAACCATCGGCTTCTGATGGGCCGCACCGTAAAGTGATGCGGCGGTAAGAAGGCCGACGTAATAGTCACAGTCACAGAACTTCATCAGATCCTCGATAAACCACGAAGCTGGGGGAGACCCCACTTCGCGATACTCGGGCGGGATGATCACGTAAAACCCGCGGCGTGGAGAAACGATGCGGCCTCTTTGCTTGAGTCGGCGGAGTGCAGATTGGACTGCTACAAAGGAAGCTCCTGACGCTTCCTCGGCATCCAGACGGGTAAAAGTGTACCGGCCGTCTGCGGGCAAGCTTTCAATCCAATTGAAGATATGGGCTCCACTATTCATAGAATCAAATCCTTGCCGGGAAGTTAGCACAAAATGTTAACTTTAACAACACTATTTGTTGGAGGAGCCCATGTGGATAGCACCCTTGAGAATCATTTCTCCAGAATTACCCTGAATCTCATGTAGTAGAGGCACAGGGCATATAGAGGGCGCTATTCGGAATCGTTATCTTTCTTTTCTTCTTCAGGAGAATGCCCGCCGTCCGGGGCCCAGGGATAGAAGGAGAGAGGAAGGTCCTTCAAGAGCTTCCTAGCATCATCCAGGGCCTCTTCGGCAATCATCAGTACTGCGGGATCAGCCATCGGGCGTACGTGAGTGAAGTTCTCGCCCTGGATGAAGTATCGAATATTGGTGCCGCCCAGAACGCTGTGGATCAGAGCAATGTCCTTGGCGCTGAATGTTCATACCAGGGGAAGGTAGTTGGATGTATCCTCAGAAGAAGACCCGGCAGGCGCAGAACACGATAATCACATTGAGGCAGAAGGCTGCCGCGAATTCGAATAGGGGCACAGATGCTATCGCCCGTCATCTCAAGCAGTTCAAAGGCAAGGTGAAGTAGTGACGCAGAGCAGGTGTGCGGTTGCTGATGCTTCAGGCCCAGAGTTGAAAAGGGTTCATTATGGCAGATGTCGGTTAATCGCTCATGATATTCCGAATTCGGCGAGTTTCCTGTAGAGGGTGCTTCGCGAGATTCCAAGCCGGCGCGCAGCGACTGACCTGTTGCCGGCAGATTCCTCGATGCTGTGAAGAATAAGGCGCTTGATCTCATCTTCGCTATAGTTGAACGCACTGGTTTTCTTGTCGATACGACCCAGTTCAGTAAGGGCGACACTCCGGATGTTCATAGGCAGATCCTCGGGTCGGATTGTCCTTTCAAGGCCACATATCAAGGCGACCCCTCTCGCGAGGTTTAGCAGTTCGCGGATATTCCCCGGCCAGTGGTAATCGTCGAGGAGGTCAAGAGCAGTTTTTTCTATCGAGACGGGATGTCCGTCCGGGCTGATGAAATACGACAACAGAGGCAGGAGGTCTTCTTTCTTTTCCCTCAGAGGCGGGAGCGTGATGATCTCGGGACAGACACGGAAATAGAAATCTTTTCTCAGACTCCCCGCCTCGAGAAGATCTTCCGGTGCGATGTTCGATACGGACACAAGTCGCACATCGACGGTCCTTTCCCTTGTTTCGCCTACGCGGTACAGTTTTCCCGACTCTATGACCCGAAGGAGCTTTGCCTGCTGACGAGTCGTCAGTTCGGAGATCTCATCGAGAAAGAGTGTTCCGCCCGAAGCGGCCTCGAAAAAGCCGGCCTTGTCCAATGCCGCACCGGTAAAGGCGCCCCTGCGGTGGCCGTAAAACTCGCTCTCGAAGACCGTATCAGCTATTGCCGCACAGTTGACCGCAACGAACGGTCCGTCACAGCGCCCGCTGAGCCTGTGGATAAGGGTGGCAGCAAGTTCCTTCCCTGTCCCCGTTTCTCCGGTTATATGAATGGGCAGCATGCCGGGGGCCATTTTTTCGATACGCTCTACAACGGCAAGCATCTGCTTTGACCTTGTTACTATCGAACCATGCACCAGCCAGCTGTTATCGAATCGAATCTCGGTCATTTCGCCGGGTGTGCGAGCGGATTCTATACGGGACGACAGTTTCTCGTGAAGCCTTCTGCATTCCCGGGCCCTGCCTTTAAGACCTAGTTCAATGTAGAGATGTGCCGCTTCACGGTAATACGCTGTCCCGGTACGTTCGAGATCGAGTCTTGTTTCTTCTTCAAGCCCTGCGGAGGCGAGCCATTCGCCGCAGCGGCCGGCATAAGTCTCGTATGTCCTGGCAAGTTCGTAAGGCTCGTTTATCATGCGCAGGGTAGTTATAGCCTCCTCGAAGTATGAGCGGGAAAGAGATCTCTCGCCGGTTTTGGCGGACAGGTTGCCGAACGCCCTGAGCACCGTGCCGAGTTCGTAGCGATCGTTTAACCGGTCGCACAGCTTATGAGCTCGAGTGAGATGCTGCCTGGCAGCATCAAGGTTGCCGAAGGATATGTGTGAATCGCCCATCCTTCTAAGTATCTCCACGGCGAGATCCCCGCAGGGAGCGATGCTGTCGGCAATCCGAAGAGCATCTTTGAGATGTTCAAGGGATTTTTCGGGGTTGTCCTGTGTGTATTCCACTTCGCCGAGAAACTCGTGGCACAGGGCTATCTCACGACGGAAGCCATGTTTTGTCGCTTCCATCAACGCGCTATTGAGCAGCTCGATAGTTCGGTCAAGGTTGCCGAGAAATTGATGATTTCTCGCCAAAGCCATCCTTGTAAGAATCGTGCCCTTGTAATAAGTGTTTTTTACATAGTATGACAGCGATTTCTCAAGCAATCGGTCCGCGTCAGTATATCTTCCCGTTCTGTAAGCAACGATACCGAGCATCTTGTTCGTATTCGCTATTTCTTTCTGATCGTCTATAGACACGAATATTTTCAGCGCATTCCCGAAGTAAAGCCTGGCAATATCGAAGAAGCTTCTCTGGAAAGCGATATAACCGAGCATGTGATGAGACAGGCCTTTCAGATATTCGTCGTCAGAACCTGTACGATTCGATATCTGAGCCTCGAATTGCTTTCCTGCATCGATATAGTTGCCCTTCAGGAAATGAGAGACCCCCTTATAATAGCGAAGCCAGGCAGATTCTATTGCGGCATTGGAGCCGGCAAGTCTCTCTTCGGCTATTTCGATGGAGATATCGTAATCGCCTGCTTGCAGCAATGCCTTGATTCTGCCAATCAACTCTTTGAATTCAGGCGAGTCAGGAGTCAGTTTCATATGATCCTGCATGTTGTAGAATAATTGTCACCTTAAAATGCGCGCACTGGATTTCAGCTGCTGCCAGAATATTCTCATAAGGAGCAATTCAATGTTTTCCGGTGTCGTTTTGTTATCTTCGGGCTCCGTCGGGATGCCAGCATCGGCGCTCGACGTCAGCGGTGCCGCTCTTCCGCCGCCATAGTCTCCCGGCTCGCCCATCCTTATGTTCGGCTCGGGTGGTGGGTCGATTATCTCTATTTTCTCTATCTTGTAGATAATTGCCCCGCATGGGACAGGTGCGGTGGTGAATACCAATAAGAAAACCGCACATATAATAAATGCTGATGTGACTGATCTGCCAGATAGTTTCATAGTATTCCTCCGATATTAGGAGTTGCCGGCCTCGCATTGTAGACTTTTTATTCAGCAGATGTCAATGTTGATATGTTTTGAAAATTCCCTGGTGGGGGGCAAGCCGGGGTGAAGTGGAGATAGCATTCGGTCTTGACCTGTGATTTGCAAGCTTTAGTAAACTGTCCCACTGTTTCATTGTGATACAACTCGCTTGGGACAGTTTACTAAAGCAGTTAGAGGATTATGGTCAAAAAGTGTCTCAGGGGAGTGTCTCATGGGACAGTTGGCGTTGCCGACCGGTTACCCGCAATAGTGCCACACAGCGTTGTATCGCTGTCAGCACATCTCGTTATCGTACAGAAGGTTACGGGCCAGTATAGCTGCTGCTTGGAGCGATTTTCGGCGCTCCATCCGATATGGCACATATCGTGATTATAGATATGTATGACAGACCGTGTTTTTCGGTAATCAGGGACACCGGACGGCGCGGATATTATTCCAATGGGCCGGTCTTTTGTCTGGGGGCAAGAGCCGTAATCCTTTCGTTGAATCCCCTGTGTGGCGCCGTTAAGAGGGCGCGTTTGAGAACCCCGGACGTTTTTGGGGCCTTGAGGCAGCCGCGGTGAAATGAATTCAAACGAAACGGAAGGAGGATGAATGAACTATGAACCCAAGGTGTCGTTTTGAGGCCATGCATTATGAAAGCCAAGGAGGGATAATGTTTAAAAGAAATATTAGTTGCGTCTTGCTAATCAGCCTTACGATGATGTTTTGTGTTTCTTGTAGCGAAGAACGGTCAGTGATACCCGAAAATGCGACAGAGAGTGAGCAGGATAGCCCAGAGATGTCTGCCGGTGAATTACACAATGAATTTGCAAGAGCGTTTTTGAAAGTGAGACCAGAGCGCTGCATCGTTCGTCTTGACGAAGACCAGAATTATCTAGATACTTATATTGAATCATCCAGAGAAGTCTGTAAGACAATGGGGATCGACAAAGAATTGAATGGAGATGTCCTCAACGAGTTTCTTCAACTGAACAACACAATGAAAGAAGCAGGTATTTGGGATGCTTTTAACCCGTTAGCATACTCTCCGCCAGAGGTTATCAACTACCTTAGAGATACAGGGGCTATCTCAGCGAAGGATGCTCAGCACATTCAAAGCATGTTGATGAAAGCCAAGAATATTTCTCCCTACGACCTTAAAAAAGATGATTCAAATGATGGGATGCTTCTTCTTGCTTCCGCAGAAATTAGCGATGCATCGCCCTTCGTACTTGAAGTGAAAGATGTTCTTGAGAATTCCATAACTCTCTGGGCGGAGGTGTTCGATGCTTCCGGGGAGGAACTTGTTGGGTTTGATCCAAATGACCCCGATATGGTTTCAGCTTGGTGGAAAACATTGACAAAAATCGTCGCATCCGCAATTGGTGACACTATTGTTTTTGCTGTGACAACAGGACTTACGTGGACCGGCCCTGTCATTGTGTTCTTTACAACAATCGCTTCTCTGTCAGTATATGAAGCCTTCGATGAAAGAGGTTGGTGAAGGAGATTATGATGAAGACTGCATTTATAGCAATCATTCTTGCACAAATCCCAGTAGTGGTTATGCTTTATCTCAACAGGGGGAAACCGCCAGAAGTTAAAAAACAAAAGCGACGAGTGTTGCTCGCCATTGAATTTGCCAGCGTTATCATCGCCCTTGTTATTGTCGGTTTAATAACAGGATGGGTTTAGAGGATTTCATTCGTATGACGCAAAAGATATAGCATGCGACTATTGTTACCGCTGATGCGAGGCATATTCGTCCAGGAGTCTTCTGATCATTTTCTGGTACTGGGTGTTATACTTTTTTGCTTCTTTTTTGAAAAAATCCACACTTGCTTTGCTTAATGAAATAGTGATTTTGACGGTTTTATCTTTCAGGGCCAGTTCCTCTGGCGAAGGCAGAAAGTCGGCAATTACCTTTACTTTCCCAATTTGTTCATCTGAATATTTAATGTTCTTTTTCATAGATCATCTTTCCTTTCCGCCAGTAACCGGTACCAATGATCCTGATGATCAGTATACGATCGGTCAAGATATGTGTCAATATAATAATATGGCTAATAGTATGGCTTGAGTATGCATTCTCACTCGTTCTCCCTCTCTAGGATTTCCTCAAGGATCTCAGATGCTTCACGCACGAATCCTGCACACCGCTTCTCCAGCTCAGGTTCGGTTTTAAAGCGTAGGGTTGCTTCGGGGCTGCCAGGATCAAACCCAAGCAGATCTATGCACATGCTGGATTCATGCATCGCTTTGAATCTTTCGACAAATTCATGGACCAATCGGTAGTTCTTCTCTTTTGCCTCTTTGTCATCCGCAATAGTACGTCCGAACTTCAGGCCCAGGACCATCATCCCGCCCGTCAACGCCCCGCAAGTATCGCCCATTCGTGCCATTCCTGCTCCAAAGCTTGAAGCGATTCGCAGCGCTGTGTCCAGATCGATTCCCTCGGTTTCGGCGAAGGCGGAGAATACAGACTGGGAGCACGAGAATCCCTCGATGAATCTCTTCTCGGCTGTTTCTGCTATCTTTCCCATGTGAATCCTTTGCGAAGTATAATTGATTCTCGAGTACTATTATCCAAGGCTTACGGCCTTTTGCTTCCCTTAAGGTGGTTGCGGACATTTATAGCTTTCCACAACAGAGCGGGATGGTTCGCGAGTAGTTCCTGCATCCCGGAATCATCAGTCATCAGGTCGGGGCGGATCTCTCCGTGACCATTGATCCGCTCCAGAAACTCCTGCTCTTCAGGTTTGAATGGAAGGATTCGGGATAACGAATCGCGGCATTGTTCTACCAGGTGGCTGCACCAGGTCTTGATTTCCCCTCGTTCGGGAATCTGTTCGGAACGCAGGAGGGGCAACAGTCTGCTTTTTACTTCATCGGGCTCCAAATCAATATTCTCCACGGAAACTGTACGCCAATCCCTACGGCTCATAGCGCCATAGACCACGAACCCAAACCGCAATTTTTTGTTGTCCAGACCGCTTCTTGTAAGAATCCTCGAGACATCGAACAGATCCCGGCTTGAAGAACGGCTGAAGAGGGCTGACAGTTTTCCGGCTGCCAGTTCATGCATGTCGAGCACTGGGATGTTTCGGGCTGTTATGTCAAGAAAGGTGGGTGAATCTTTTCTGACAGGCGGCCAGAGCGGCGTACGCATAAGAAATGTCAGGTCCACCTCAAGCGAACCCGTATCACCCTGTGCCCGGTCGTAGGACAGGCGCCACTTGCCTCCGGCATGATCTTCAGGCACGCGTCGGACACGCAATCCCTGTCGCCCGCATACTGCCCGTATGGCTTCCTCGACTGTGGGACGTTCAGCGAGCATGGTCTCCCGGTCCAAGGCGCCGATATAGTTCAGGTCTATGTCCAGCGACAGACGCGGCAGATCGGACAGGAATATATTTAGCGCAGTGCCGCCTTTAAGTACCAGGCGATCTGCGAGAAAGGGGTGCCCGCTTAGAGTATCGAGGAGATCCAGTAGCTGAAGAATCTTCTCGAAAGGTCCGGCCTGAAACCCTGT
Source organism: uncultured bacterium (assembly GCA_964457905.1). Taxonomy (GTDB): domain Bacteria; phylum Krumholzibacteriota; class Krumholzibacteriia; order Krumholzibacteriales; family Krumholzibacteriaceae; genus JAUWCL01. Next base: position 28,722 of record CAYWGA010000022.1, read on the forward strand.
CTCGGCTGCCTCCCGCTGCAGCTGGATGGGATCGAGCCTCATAGCGGCTCCTCCCACTGTCGATACAGTACGTTCTCCGGGACGATGAGATTCCAGGGATGGATAAGTCTGCCTTGCTTGCGTCGCCGATCCAGGTAGCTGGGCTGTAAGGGTACATGCCGCGCAAGTGCATCAAGGTGCACGTCACCGACCATCAGTTCCTCACGGTGCTGATCCAGGAAGAATCCGACTCGAGCGATTGTCAGTGCGGACCCCAACCGGAAAGCATGCTCGATTATCATATCAAGCGTGAAAAATTCGACCGACTCCAGGGAACGCCAGATTTCTTCCCAGCCGCCCCCTTGCTCTGGAGAGTGGAGCAAGTCGACCAGGGTCCGCTCCAGGCTTGTCACCCGGACCTTGCCTCCGCCGTGCGGCCTCACTTGCACCCCTCCGCCAAAGTCCGGCAGGTCCCGGATCAGCCGGGGAGCCTGTACTCCGACGTATTCCATCCCCCGGAAGGTAAACGCCCGCACTCGTGCCGCAGTCATATACTGCATCCGCCACCAGACGGAGTAGGCATGTCCATGGAAGGCCATGGCGGAATGGAGGGCGACCACCGCGTCATCGCGCAAATGAGTCGCGACGAGGTAAGGATCGGGTTGGAAGTTCTTCGCCTGTTGGCCATAGGGCACCGTCGCATAGACCCCTCGCTTGATGCGCACCAGGCGGCGTCCGGCTGCAACCTGTTTGGCAAGCAGGTTGTTGCTGGTATTCGGGCTTCGTCCGTTCGATGTATGGGATGCAACGAACTCGGCGTGTGTGAATATCGGATGTGTAGCAAAGAAGTCGCGCATACCGGGAAACTTGTCGTTTTGCGCTGTCATGATGACTAATAGTAGCCGTCTGCGCGCATATTGTCAAGTCAATTTGTCGAATTGCGCACGAAATAACATATTAGTGTTAATCTGTGCGCAAATTGACAAATGCCCGACTTACTACCTGGTGGAAGTATAGACGCCGTGAAAATTGATCGTGCCGTCCGCGGCCAGGGTCAGGGTTTCCTGAGCCGGAGTGTTCCATCCATCGACAGAATTCCAGGTTATGGTATATTCACCGGGAACGACATAATGGCTTATCAGACTGAATCCTCCGGTGCTGCCGGCACTGAAGCTGCTAGGGCCGACCATATTCCAGCCGTCGCAGACACCATCGGGCTCGCTGGTGACCAGGATCGTATTGGGCCCGGGAGTATAGATCGCCTCGAAAACGATAGTATCTCCGGCGACAAGGGTCTGGGTATCCGGGGAGGGAGTGATCCAATCACTTTGTTCTCCCCAGGTGATGGTGTAATCGCCGATTGGACGGTTGGGAATGGTGGTCTCTTCCCAATGATCCAGATTGTACCCACCCGGCCCCGTCAGATTCCATCTTACATAGAGTTCATCCGGATCATTTTCAATTACTATTGTTCCGATCGCCTCAATATAGGTGGCTGTAAATTCCACTGTATGGCCGGCTGTCAGGCTGAGTGTTTCCGGCGCCGGTGTGACATAGCCGCTGATATCGCCCCATGTGATAGTATAGTCGCCTGGCGTGAGGCTTTTCAGGGTGGTGTCGCCCGTGGCGTCGTGGCTGTAACTGCCGGGTCCGGACAGGTTCCACGACGGGTCGATTCCGGCAGGATTGCAGATAATAGTCGCGCTGCCGGTGGTCGAAGGTTTCGGTTCGGTACTATCGCTGCAGCCGACCAGCAGCCAGGATGCAGTAAAGACGAGTGTCAACACAGTCAGAGTGAATATCGATCGTATCCTGGTCTTCATGCTCAGCTCCTTATTGTCCAATTCTGATTCCATCGGGGCGCTTTGTTTCCCGTGTGCTACAGATCCCTTCAGATGCAATTCTCGTACCTATTGGTGAACTTCTCGGTTACATTGCAGACGAGATCCCGTGCGGCTCATCCGAATCGATGGCCCCATCGAAATCCCTCTGCACCACCGTCGTGTGTTCCCACTTCTTCTTGACGATCGGGGCCGTGTGTTCGTCCTGAAGAACCGGGCAAGAGACGGGATGGCGCTTCTTGACAAGGCTATGGCTATGGCGATGTCTGGTGAATTGTCGCCGCTCGTCGTTGGCTTGACGTGCTGCAATATGACCTCGAGCACATCGACGGCCTGATCGCAGAGAATTCCTGACAGAAATAATCTATCCGACATTACACAGGGGGCGGGGCCTTCGGGCCCTGCTCCCTGTGTGTCTTCAAACAGAACTAATTGTTCTGACCGGTATTATTGCTTATTATACAAGAGGACGCCTTCGGGTGTCCGGCTCCACCAGAAGGAGGGAAATCATGACATCTATTAAATCCGGTATCCGGCAAGGTGGTTCTCTTGTCTCTGCGAAGGGGATCCTCGTGAGATGCGGAATACCTCTACTCGTCGGCTGTGCGTTACTGGTCCTGGCCGGGTGCTCCGAGGATGAGAAGGCGATCGGCGAGGTGGTCTCGATGCCGGATACGCCTATAGGACCGAACACGGTTTATTGCCTGGAGCTCGTCGAGTATGTCTCCGGAGGAGCCCAAAGCACCCAGGGTCACGCAGTGGAATACAGGTTCGATCTGGACTCCGGCGGGATCCATGACTACACCGCGTGGGATCCGGTAGCGACTGCGATAGCGGAATGGCCTGATACGGGCCAATACGTGGTCAGGGCCCAGGCGCGATGTGCAGCGCACAACGAGATCCTGTCTCCCTGGTCGAGCGGCACGATTGTCGCAGTGATCGAGCCGCCGGTTACAAGGCCGTTGAAACCGACCGGCCGCGATTCGACAGAGACCAACGATGAACTCTGGTATTGTACCGGTGGAGCTGTCAGCACGCAGGGAGACCCCGTTGAATACCGGTTCGATTTCGACGCTGATGGACGGTTCCATGATTATACCGGCTGGAGTGTAGATCTCTGTGGGTGGCACCGCTGGCCTTCACCGGGAGAGTATCTCGTAAGGGCCCAGGCGCGCTCTGCGGTCAACCCGCTGGATCTGTCTCCCTGGTCCCGGGGATTGACCGTCAAGGTCATATCGAGATTTATCACTACCCCCACGGTTCCCCTGGGGCCGTCTTCTCCAGCCATGTCCGGCGATCTGTACTGTACCGGAGGCTCGGTCAGCATAGAAGGCGATCCGATAGAATACACCTTCTTGTACGAAGCTGTCGGTGGAGCGAAGTATCAGGCTCTGGGGATGGAGAGCAGTTTTGACGTCACGCCCTGGGACACGATCCCCTGCGCCGCCATCTCTTTTCCCATGAATGGCGTATATATCGTCAGAGCGAAGGCTCGATCGGCCACGCAGACAGACAAGCAGTCGGCATGGTCTCAAGGATTGACCGTCATTGTCGGGAGGATCGGCGAGCATCCGACGATGCGGTTCTCGACCCATATAACAGAGGTCCTGAACGGATCTTCCCGGACGATATCCCGTCCCTACAATAATCCTTTTATCGATCCGATTGACACGGTCGGTATGTTTCGCCCGTTTTCGATAGGATATCACGGCGTGTCGCCGAACGGTCCGATCAGAGCGTACATGTACGGGTCGACCGTTCTGGATATTCCAGGGGAGAACCGCTGGAACGCGGACCTTTCCGACACGCTCCTGCATTTCTCCAATATCGGCGACCAGGCGCTGGAGAGCGGGAGTTATTTCATACACGCTCGATGCTTCGACAGCGAGGGGTTCGTCTCTCCTGTCATTGCCTGGTTCGACGAAAAGTCCTTCTGCGGGATTGTCGTCAATCACGATCCTGATACGAGGATCCTCTACGGGACGAGCTTTTATACGGACCAGTCGGGGACCCCGCACGAGGATCTGATAGATTTCAGCGATGGTGAACCGGATACGCTGCCGTACAATTCGATCCTGAGAATGCACTATCTCGGCTGGGACGATGCCAGGGACAGCCTCGAATTCAACGAGCCGCCCCTTCCGATACGGTTCCAGTTCAAGTATGAGCGATGGGGGTACGGTCTGGGCGGCGGCATAAGCACTAATAAACCCCCCTGGATGCCCACCGAGAAAGCGGAAGATACGGCCTGCGATTCTGATGAGGATTCGACTACGATGAGGATCGGCTCGTATGATTACCGCTTCCTCGCCAGTTCATTTGACGAACAGTACAGGCGTGATTATAGCCCCGATACGGTCTCGTTCGCGGGCAACTTCCCGCCGACGATCGACAAGATATCCATCGCCTACGACTCGATACCGTACACTCCGGAGCTGGAACTTGCCGACATCACGGGGGATACGCTATTTATAGCGATAGGTCAGCCGCTGGCGCCGAGGACCGAAACAGACTATGTCTCCGCATTCCAGGTCGAGTATGACCCTGTCAACGAGGTCTTCAACCAGTTCTTCAAGTTTTATATAAACGGCGGCGGGCACGACGACCGCAGGGATCTGCCCGGTTCGGGGATCAGGGGATGGTGGTACGATATCGAGGCCGAGGAGTTTTACTATTTCAGAGACATGCAGGAGTGGCTCTACGGTTTCGACCCGGATACGCTGCTGCAGGAGCTCTCGTTCAGGCTGGTCATCCCGCGGGATCCTGATTTCCACACTTACCCCCGTCCCGATCCGGATTACATCAACCATCCGCCGCTCTGGATGGGAAACCAGGATCTGACGGTCAGAGCTTCAGACATTCATATTGCTGAACTCTTCGACGAAGGCATCAGGGGCATCAGCCCGGAATATGTCGATGGCGATCCCTGCAACGCCCTTGTCTCTCCTGGAGAATGGGTGACGCAGACCCGGGCTATCGCCAACTATGCCAGGTCGGATACATACACCCGCTGGTTCTATATCAAGCTGGTGTACTAAAGGCGAACAGATTGATGATTCGCGAAGCTGACAAGGCTGCAGCGGGCGCATCAGGCTGACATGTTACAGGGGGCGGGGCCTTTGGGCCCTGCCCCCTGTAGTTGTATAGAAGCGGAGTACTCGCAGCTACTCTTTCAGATGCCTGTCCATGAACCTTGTGACCGTCTCGAAGAGATGGGTCCGTGTCGCCTTGCCAGTGATGCTGTGCTTCTTGCCCGGGTAGGTCATCATCGTAAACGGGATCATCCTGTCCTGGAGCGCCGCAAACAGCCGTGTGCTGTTGGTGAAGAGGACGTTATCGTCGGCCATGCCGTGGATGACCAGGAGGGGGCCCCGGAGGTTCTCCAGGTAAGGGAACACAGATGTCGCGTCGTAGCCGGCGCCGTTTTCATCCGGGTGGCCGAGGTACCGTTCGGTGTAGTGGGTGTCGTATAGCCGGTAATCAGTGACAGGCGCGACTGCGGCGCCGGCGTGGAAAAGGTCGGGCTCTTTCGCCATCGTCATAAGGACCATGTACCCGCCGTAGCTCCAGCCGAAGATGCCTATCCGCTCCGGGGCGACGAAGGGGAGGGTCCTCAGGAACCTCACGCCGGCCGCCTGGTCGTCGACCTCGATTTTGCCGAGCTGCCCGTAGATTGGATCGTCGAACTTCCTGCCCCTGTGGCCGGTCCCCCGGTTGTCGAGGGCGAATACGATGTATCCGTTCTGCGCTAGGTATGTGTTGTACAGGCTCCAGACCCCGCTCCATCTTTCCATGACCGACTGCCCGCGGGGGCCGCCGTAACAGTCTATGAACACGGGATATTTCTTGTCGGGATCGAAAGGCACCGGCTTGATCAGGCTGTAATAGAGGTCCTGGCCGTCTT
>CAYWGA010000023.1:0-34338 GCA_964457905.1 uncultured bacterium
CGGCGCCAACCGATATTTCCGGCTGTGAGGTGGGACGGGGAAGGGTCTCTGAAAGGCCGGAGATGCAGAACTTTCTTGGAAATTTTGAATGTACTATTGATTCCAAAGGCCGCCTGATGGTCCCCGCCAGGTTCAGGCATCTTGTGCCCCAGGAAGCTGGGATCTACGTTATAGCGACGGGCAAGGAGAAATGCCTGAACCTCTATCCATTGAACGAGTGGAATGAGGTCGTCGTCAGCGAGCTCCACAAGCTCCCGCCGGGACGCGAAAAGAGGAACCTGACCAGGTTCTACAGTAACAGATCGATGACGCTGAGCCTCGACAAGTCCGGACGTATCGCGATTCCGTCCTGGATGTACGAGGCGCTGGGCAGACCCCGGAAGGTAAAGGCAGTCGGAGCCCTTAATTATATAGAGATCTGGTCGATCGAGGAATACGAGAAGATCAGCAAGGAAGCCGAGGAAAGCTTCCGAGACAGTGAGTGGGAATACTAGAAGGGTATGGAGCAGGGATGAGAGTCTATCGTACCGACCGTGACGGCATAGAGGTCCTCAGGATCTCAGGAGTCATCGACAGCAGCGATGCCGAGATGCTCATCAGTCACATCGGTTCCGCTCCGGCCTCGTCGGGAGGATGCTGCATCCTCGATTTTGCCGGTGTACGGCATGCCGACTACAGGTTGTTCCAGTCACTCGAGCAGCTGATCGGAAAGAGCCCCGGGGTCATCTTCAGCGGATTCAACGACTATCTCCTCAGTATCTTCGCTTTCGTAAGCAAAACGAAGATGACCCCCGTTTTTTCGGACTGGAGGAAGGCTTTCAGGTATCTGAAGGTCGAGAGAGGGAAGCTGGCAGTGTACGCCGCCGGACGGCAGGAGGCGGCGAACACCCCGCTGGAGGTGGACGGCAGGTGATACATACGCCTGTCCTGGTCGATGAGGTAGTGAGGTATCTGATGACAGGTAGGGAAGGGAAATACATCGACGGAACGGTAGGGATGGGCGGGCACGCCGAGGCGATTCTCTCTGCAGGCGGTGAAGGGGTCGAGCTGGTCGGGATCGACCGCGACCCCAGGGCGCTCGAGATCGCGTCCGAAAGGCTCGGGAAGTTCGGAAGCCGCGTCAAGCTCGTTCAGGGCAATTTCTCCGCGATATCGGATCACCTGGCCGGCGGGAAGTGCGAGGGAGTGCTTCTCGACCTGGGACTGTCGTCGCTTCAGATAGCGGACGGCGACCGCGGATTCAGTTATCTCTCCGACGGCCCCCTTGATATGGCGATGGGGCCCGGCGACGGGGATGTCGCCAAGCTTCTCGCTACGGCCGACCAGGAAAAGATCGCGAACATAATCTACGAATATGGCGAAGAACGCAGAAGCCGCGCGATCGCCCGGGAGATCGTCAGGGAGAGGTCCGAAGGACGGATCGAACGGACATCGCGCCTCAGGGCGGCGATAGAGAGGGTGGCGCCGGCAAAAGATACGATCTCGACGCTGGCAAGGGTCTTTCAGGCCCTGAGGATCTGGGCGAACGGCGAACTCGACGCGCTCAGGACATTTCTTCCCGCCGCTCTCGAGCTCTGCTCGCCCGGTGGAAGGCTCGTGCTGATAAGCTATCACTCTCTCGAAGACAGGATAGTAAAAAGATTTTTTCAGACAGAAGAGAAGGGCTGTACATGCCCATCCGATTTCCCGGAATGCGTCTGCGGGAAGGAACCCCGGCTGATGATCCTTACCAGGCGTCCCGTAGTTCCGGGCGAAGAAGAGATATCAGATAATCCAAGGGCGCGGAGCGGCAGGCTTCGTGCCGCTGAACGGCTTGCCTGACAGGCGCCGGACAAGGAGAGGATGCGGGATGAATACAGGACATAAATATATAAATCATCTTTCGATGATGGTGAAGAAGGCCCTGGAAGGAAAGATGGGTCCGTTCAACTTCCTGATCATACTGGGCTTCTTCTCCAGTCTCGTACTCCTTTATATCTCGCTCCACGTTCACCTCGACGGGATATCGAAGAGTATCGAGGAAGGGACTAGACTGCGGCAGACGCTGGAAGACAAAAAGATCTGCCTTATGTCGCGCATGAACGAGCTGGCCTCGGCCGAACGGATCATCCCCCTCGCCGAGGCGGCGGGGATGGAGCCGGGATCGCCGGATCAGATACACAGGGTCGCCTACTGCGAGCCTGGAGAGATGACGGAAGATGACAGAGCACGTTGGGCCCTCAGGGGCGGAGCGGGAAGCCTCCCCTCCACCCCGATCGGAGTTCCGGAGAGCAGATGAGATCGCGTTTCACAGACTGGCGGATAAATACGGTCAAGATACTGGCGCTTGCTGCTGTCTGTGCGATCTTCCTCCGGATAGTCCACGTTCAGCTTATAGATCATGAAGAATTTACCGAAGATGGCCGGGACCAGTGGATCAAGCAGGTCACTGAGTCCGCCCGGCGGGGCGGCATCTTCGATCGTAACGGTCTTCCACTGGCCGTTACCCACAGGACTTACGTTCTTGGCGTCACCCCCCGGGACCTTCCTGACGATGACGATTTGCTCAAGGTTCTCTACGACGCCGCCTTGTCTAATGGGTCGCATTTCCGCCGTCTCCAAAACCCGGAAGCAACCTATATTCGGATCGCCAGGAAGGTCTCGCTCTCCTGCAAACAGGTTGAACTGCTTTCATCGATGTCAGGGGTCAGGCTCGATCCCGACCCCGAACGGATCAATCCGTTCCACTGTATGACTCCCCTGCTTCTCGGTTCCGTCAACGCGGAAGGCGCTGGAACCGGCGGCATCGAACGCTCGTTCGATGACTATCTCAGGGGTACCGATGGATGGAAACTGTTCTGCAGGGATGCGAATGACAGATTATACCGACGTGCGGATGCGCCCGGTCGAAAACCGGAAAACGGCCACGATCTCTATCTCACGATCGACTCAAGGATCCAGGCAATAGTCGATTTCGAGCTCGAACAGGCCGTTTCGAGATATGGTGCAGCATCGGGCGCAGCCGTCGTTGTAGACCCGTGGACGGGTGAGATATACGCGCTGGCGGAGAAGAACGGCGTGAAAGTGGGAAAGAAGGAGAGCGGCAAGGGCCTCTACTCGACGGGCTGCAGCTACGAGCCCGGCTCGACATTCAAGCTGATAACGAGCGCCTACCTCCTCGAGAAGGGCGAGGTCGATCCGTACGACGTCTTCTTTGGCGAGCATGGTGAAGCTGATTTCCCGTTCGGGACCTTCAGAGATGACCACGAGTTCGGATGGCTGACCTACAAGGAGACGTTCAAGAAATCGAGCAACATCTGCACGATCAAGGCCGTGATGGACACCGACAGGGAGGAGTTCTACTCGTTCCTCCTCAGGTTCGGATTCGGCAGCAGGACAGGGATCGATCTGCCCGCTGAATCGGCCGGGAAACTCCGCAAGCCTGAAGAGTGGTCGGCAAGGTCGCTTCCAAGCATGGCGATAGGACAGGAGATCGGGGTGACCGTGCTGCAGATGGCGATGGCCTACTGCGCGGTCGCTAACGGTGGAGAACTTATGGTACCGCGGATCACACGGGAAGTGAGGGATTCCGAAGGGGAACTGGTAAAGGGATTCGAGCCTGTCAGGGTGCGGCGCGTGATCTCTCCCCGTACGGCAAAGACTCTCAGGGAGTTCTGCCGCGACGTGGTCGTAGACGGCACCGGGACAAAAGCTTCCGTCAAGGGAATCGATACTGCCGGAAAGACCGGGACGGCCCAGGTGGCCGACGGTTCGGGATACCTCGCGGACACATGGCTCGCGAGTTTTGCCGGGTTCGCTCCCTCAGATGAGCCGAGATTCGTCTGCATGGTCATCCTCAACGAGCCCGATTACTCATGGCACTATGGAGGCCTCTCCTCGGCCGTCGTTTTCAGCGAGATAGTAGAGGGTATCAATCTCGCCTCGGACCTGCTGACTCCAGATGCCGACGTGACACTCGATCCGTCGCGTCCGGAGGGAGACATGATCACCGTACCGAGTTTCTTCAGGCTCAGGTGCGCCGAGGCCCACCAGCTCGCCGCCGACTGTGACCTGACGATCGATTACTCGAAGGACGAGGGAGAAGTCTACTCACAGATACCCGGGCCCGGAACACTGGTAAAAAAGGGCGGGAAGATAACGCTCTCTTTCATATCTGACAGCGACAGAAAGAAAAACGGAGTGACGGTGCCGGACCTCAGGGGACTTTCGATCAGGCAGGCGAGGCGCATGCTTATCGAGTCGGGCCTCAGGAGCAGGATCGCCGGTTCGGGAACGGTCCTGCGGCAGGATCCTTCTCCGGGGAGAAAGGTGTCGAGAGGAAGCACTGTCTCGATAAGGTGCACTACAGCGTTGAAGAGAGAGGGCAGCGGTCTTGCTCTCGCTGGAGGGGCTGCAAGGTGAGGTTTTCGGAACTGCTCAGGGATATTGACGTGAAATCGCGCCATCAGTGGAGCGATGTAGAGATAAACGGAATATCGACCGACTCAAGGTCGATAAAAGAAGGAGAATTGTTCGTGGCGGTCAGGGGCCATGAGGCGGACGGTCACGATTATACAGGTCAGGCGGAAAATGCGGGTGCTGCGGCGCTAGTCGTCGAGAATCCGGTCGAAGCAGACATTCCCGTTGTAGTCGTTGATAACTGCTCGGCGGCTGAGGCGTCGCTCGCCCGCGTTTATTTCGAAGACCCTTCGTCAAAGGTGATGCTCATCGGAGTCACCGGTACGAACGGGAAGACCTCGACAGCTTTTATCCTCCAGTCAATCCTGCAGAGGTCGCACGGACCGACGGGGATCATAGGAACTGTAGGATTCGGAGCGGGGGGGGATCTCAGCGCCGCGACCAACACGACACCCTCTTCTTCGGAATTGAACAGGATAATCGCCTCTTTCGTCGATCGCGGCTGCAGGACCGTCGTAATGGAAGTCAGCTCGCACGCTGCCGCGCAGGGCAGGACAGGCGGCCTCGAATTCGACATCGGAGTCTTTACGAACATCTCGAGGGACCACATGGACTACCACGGGAACCTCGATAACTATATAGAGGCAAAAGAGAAGTTCGTCCGCTCGCTCTCCGCGCCGGGGAGAACCAAGGAGCAGGGGACTCTCCTCTACAACATCGATGACGGGAACGTCGCGAAGGTCGGAGAGAGATTCACCGGACCGAAGATCTCGTTCGGCACCTCGGAGGAAGCCGAGTTCAGATGCGTCGATCTCGCGGCCGACCTCTCGGGAACGAGTTTCAGGATATCGGCATCCGGATTCGATCTTCCAGTGAAACTGCAGCTCCTCGGCAGATTCTCCGCCCTCAACGCGCTTGGCGCGGCGGCTGCCGCCCATGTCGCCGGCGCGGGCAGGGAAGCGATAGAGGAGGGCCTTTCATCTATTGACGAGATACCGGGCAGGTTTCACCTGGTGTGCTCGGACGGGGGGCCGACTGTGATAGTGGACTACGCTCACACACCGGACGCCCTGGAGAAGCTCCTTCAGTTCTGTCGCGAACTCTCCCCGTCAAGGCTCGTCACGGTATTCGGAGCGGGCGGCGACCGGGACACGGGCAAGAGGCCGATGATGGGAAAAGCGGCAGCCGAGTTGAGCGATATGGTCTATGTGACCAGCGATAATCCCAGGTCGGAGGATCCCGACACTATCATCCGCGACATCCTCGAGGGGATGTCAGAAAGCGATACCGCTCTCGAGGTCATATCGGACAGGGGCGAGGCGATAAGAAGAGCGATCGGGTCGGCGGTAGAAGGCGACATGGTGGTGCTTGCCGGAAAAGGTCACGAGGATTATCAGGTCCTCGCCCATGGCAGCATCCACTTCAGTGATATAGAAGAAGCGGAGAAAGCGCTCGCTGGAGAAGCGAGCCGCAGATGAGACAGGGTCTCGGCCTGTATGGAGGGTTGACATCAGAGTCGACAGCGGTTGGATAGCGGGGGCTCTCGAAGCAGCGGGCTTCAGGGTTGAAAAACAGGAAGATGCGGTCGTCGACGGAGTGACGACCGATTCGCGTACCGGTACGGCCGGGAAGCTGTTTGTCGCACTGAAGAGTGAAAGTGGCGACGGCCATGACTTTATCGCCGAAGCGGTGTCCGGCGGAGCCGCCGCGCTTCTCGTCGAGACGGGCACGGGCGGAGCCGCGAGGGAAGCCTCTCCCGGAATTCCCGTGTTCGAGGTAAAGGATACGCTCGGGGGTCTTCAGGCTCTTGCCTCGGCATGGAGGGACAGGGTCAGCCCCAGGGTAGTGGCGATAACAGGCAGCAGCGGAAAGACTACCGTCAAGGAGATGACAGCTGCGGTGCTGTCCGGGAAGTATTCGGTGCACGCGACGACAGGGAACCTCAACAACCATATCGGGGTGCCCCTGACGATACTGTCGATGCCGGAAGGGACCGAAGTACTCGTGACAGAGATGGGGGCGAATCACAAGGGCGAGATAGCGAGGCTGTGCGAGATAGCGCGTCCCGACATCGGAGTGGTGACGAACATAGGGCCGAGCCACCTTGAGTTCTTCGGAACACTGAAGGGTGTCGCGGGAGCGAAAGCGGAACTGGTCCAGTCACTAGCTGAGAATGGCGCCGCTGTTCTTCCGGCGGATGACGAGTTCTTTGATTTTCTAAAAGAAAAGACCAGGGCGCCTGTAGTGGCGTTCGGGATCACTGATAAAGCTACGGTCAGGATAGAGGATATCGAGATCAGGGAAGGCGGCGGATACACCTTCTCGGTCGGAGGACAGGAAATGGAGATTCGGCGGTTTGGGAAGCATCATCTTCTCAACGCAGGAGCTGCCGCCGCTGTTGCCGGGCTGCTGGAGATTTCGGCCCCGGAGACAGCGGCGGCCATCGCCGAAGCTGAAGCCTTCGACGGCCGCGGCGTCGTATTCGACGTGGCCGGAATAACCTTTATCGACGAGACGTACAACTCCAATCCCGCGTCGCTCCGCGCCGCCGTCAGCGCCTTCATGGAGATGCCTTTCGAAGGGAGCCGCTGGCTCGTGCTCGGCGACATGCTCGAGCTTGGAAAAACGGCCCGTGAACTCCACGAGGAAGCGGGCTCATTCTGCGGCAAGGCGGGAGTGGACGGGATAATCACCCTTGGAGCCGAGACTGTAGAGCTCAACAGGTCAGCGGCCGTTCAGCGCAGGGCGCCGGGGATCATCAGTCATTTCCTCGACGCGGTCAACCTTGCCGCCTACCTCGACGGGCTCCTGGCCGAAGGTGACGGAGTGCTCGTAAAAGGCTCCCGCGGCATGAAGATGGAGACAGTGATAAAAGAGGTCGAGAAGAAGCGCGAAGTGGAACGAAGGAGGGCCGGCTGATGCTGTATCACCTCCTCTATCCGCTCAGGGACTACTTCTTCGGATTCAACGTATTCCGATATATCACGTTCCGTTCGGCGTATGCCACCGTGACGGCCCTCATCATATGTTTTGTATTCGGGCCGAGGATGATCAGGTGGCTCGCGTCCCTCCAGGTCGGCAAGGTCCGGGAGGATGTTCCCGAAAGGCACAACGAGAAGACAGGGACCCCCTCGATGGGCGGCATGCTTATAATATGCGCCATCGTCATCCCGACTCTTCTCTGGGCAGACCTGAACAATCCTTACATCCAGCTGGCCCTCGTCGTCACGGTCTGGACCGGAGCGATCGGATTCATCGATGATTATCTCAGCGTCATCAAGAAAAGGGACAAGGGACTGGTCGGCAGGTACAAGCTGATCGGCCAGCTTGTATTCGGCCTCGCGCTCGGTATTTACCTCTATCTCAACCCGATGTCACCCGACGGCACGAGGACGATCGTTCCTTTCTTCAAGGACCTGTACATAGAATGGGGGATCTTCTACATCCCTCTCGTGATGGTGATCATCACCGGGACATCCAACGCGGTTAACCTTACCGACGGCCTTGACGGCCTGGCGACAGGCATATCGGCCTTCTGTTTCCTCGCCTTCGGGCTTATAGCGTACCTCAGCGGTAACGCGGTCTTCGCAGACTATCTCCAGATATTCCACCTGCCGGGGGCCGGAGAACTCACCATCTACTGTATGTCGGTCGTGGGGGCGGCGCTCGGGTTCCTCTGGTTCAATACGCACCCCGCCCGGGTATTCATGGGCGATACCGGATCGCTCGCGCTCGGAGGCGCACTCGGTACGGTAGCTGTGCTGCTGAAGTCGGAGCTTCTTCTCCTGATTATAGGCGGCGTCTTCGTCGCTGAGACGATATCGGTGATACTGCAGGTCGCTTCGTTCCGCCTGCGAGGGAAAAGGATTTTCAGGATGGCTCCTCTGCACCACCACTTCGAATTGAAGGGATGGTCGGAGAGTCAGATCGTTGTGAGATTCTGGATCGTGGCCGCGCTGCTTCTCCTGCTGGGCATGAGCACCTTGAAGCTGCGCTAGATTGGGATGGCCGGAAGGCATGGTTCCGGCCCGCCCGCGGAAGAATATGGAAGAGTACAAAGACAGACATATCCTGATTTTCGGGCTCGCCAGGAGCGGCTTTGCCGCTGCGCGTCTCCTTCTCGGAGCGGGCGCCAGGGTGTGCGGAGCCGACGAGAATGAAAGTGTCGATCTTCCCCCCGACCTGACAGCGATAGAGACTCACCTGGGCCATTTCCGCGAGGAGATCCTCGACGATATAGACGAGATAGTAATAAGCCCGGGAGTACCTGACGATCATCCTCTTTTCGCGGCTGCCGCCGAGCGCGGGACCGCCGTCATCGGGGAACTCGAACTGGCGTTCAGGTTCGCAACAGCTCCCGTCATCGCGGTCACCGGCACGAACGGCAAGTCGACCACGGTCGAGATGATCGGAGAAATGCTGGTCGAGGACGGCAGGGAAACGGTTGTCGCCGGCAACACCGGAACACCGTTCAGTTCTGTCGCCCTGGATATCGGAGAAAAAGGATTCAATGTCATCGAGGTCAGCTCTTTCCAGCTCGAGACGATCGACAGGTTCCACCCGGCCTGCGCAGGAATACTCAACCTGACGCCCGATCACCTCGACAGGTACGAAGCGCTGGAGGATTATTACAGTGCCAAGGAGAGGCTGCTCGATAACGTCGCGCCCGACGATTATTTCTTCTACAACGCCGATGATCCGCTCTGCGTGAAACTTGCCGAGAAGACCGATGCTGTAGTGATCCCCTTTTCCTCATCGGGCAGGGTTCCCGGAGGAGTCTATCTCGACGGGGAGTTTCTTATCAGGGAGAGCGCTGATGGTACAGAGGAGATCATATGCGACCGCGGAGAGATAAAGGTCGTCGGGATCCATAATATAGAGAACGCCCTGGCAGCGATCGCGGCCGTCACCCCGTTCGGGGTCACCGCCGATTCGTGCAGGAGGGCGCTGGCCTCATTCCCTGGACTGCCTCACCGGATGGAGCTCATCGCCGAATCGAACGGGGTGTCGTACTTCAACGATTCGAAGGCGACCAACGTGGAGGCGGCGGTAAAGTCGCTCAAGGGCCTCGATTCGCCGGTCGTGCTGATCGCCGGAGGCCATGACAAGGGCGGGGATTTTTCGAAGTTCTTCGAACTGGACGGCATCGTCCGTTCGATCGTCACGTTGGGAGAAGCGGCCGAACTGATAGAGAACTCGGCGGGGGAGAAGTTCCCCTGCAGCCGGGCCGGTTCGATGGAGGAGGCTGTCGCCATGGCGGCAGGTATGGCGGAGGAGGGATGGCTCGTCGTCCTGTCTCCCGCATGCGCCAGTTTCGACATGTACGATAATTTCGAACACAGGGGCAGGGTATTCAGGGACAGTGTGGCGGAACTGGTAAAGAAGACAGGTGGCACCGAATAGATGAAGAAAAAGCCGGCATACGATCTCAAACTCTTCTGCGCGGTGATAACCCTCGTCGCTCTTGGACTCGTAATGGTCTTTTCGGCGAGCAGAGTGATCGCCAGCGAGCAGTTCTCCTCGCCGTTCTTCTTCTTCCAGAAGCATGCGATCAGAGTCGCTCTCGGCCTGCTCTGTCTCTACATATTCATGAAGGTGCCTTACGGGATATACAGACGGTTCAATTTCTGGATCCTGGCCGGAGCGCTGCTGATGCTCGCGTCGATATTCGTCTGGGGCCGGAGCGCCCGGGGCGCCAACAGGTGGCTCAATGTCTTTGTGTTCACAATACAGCCCGTCGAAGTGGCGAAGTACTCACTCGTGGTCTTCCTCGCCGCACGGCTGGCGGAGGGTAAGAAGAAACTCGCCGACCTGGAGAAAGGTTTTCTCCCGCTGATCGGAGCTTCCGTAGCGATGGCCGTGATGGTCGGGCTGCAGCCGAATATCAGTAACGCGGTCCTGCTTACCGTACTGACGATGACCCTCCTTTTCGTGGGAGGGTGCAGGATCAGGCACCTCGGCACTTTCGCCGCGTCCATGGTTATCGCATCCGCGCCGTTCCTTTACCGCATGGAACGCATCCAGCAGCGGATGACGGTCCTGTTTAATCCGGAAGCATTCGACACCGGTATCGGCTGGCAGACGAAGCAGTCGATGATCGCTTTCGGATCTGGATTCATCTTCGGATGCGGTCCCGGCAGGGGGCATCAGAAATACATGTTCCTGCCGGACGCGCACACAGATTTCATCTATTCGATCATCGGCGAGGAGTTCGGTTTTATCGGCACCGCAGTGGTGCTGTTCCTTTTCGGGCTGATCTTCAGGCGTGCGCTGAGGATATCGAGGAGGGCCCCGAACGAGTTCGGCAGGTTCCTCGCCCTCGGAATAGGGCTTACGATCTTCGCGACGGCGCTTATCAATATGGCCATGACGACAGGGCTCCTGCCGACTGCCGGGCTGCCCCTGCCTTTCGTAAGTTACGGCGGCTCGTCGCTTGTCTCGTCGATGGCTGCGATAGGGATACTGCTCAATATATCGACCCAGGGACGGGATCCGGAACAGACTGCGGGACGAGGCAGGACGAGGAGCATGAGAAACTCGGATTACGCAAGACGGGCCACGGTACCGCGGGCCGCCGGCGGAAGGAAACGGTGATGAGAGTGGTATTCGCCGGAGGAGGCACAGGAGGCCATCTCTATCCCGCTCTTGCAGTGGCAGAGGAACTTTCGTCCAGGGACGCCGGATTCGAGGCGATCTTTGTCGGTACGAGCCGGGGGATCGAATCCCGCGTCATCCCTGAAACGGAATACGGATTCGAGCTCATTTCTTCGCGCGGAGCGCGCGGGAAAGGGCTCGCCGGTAAGGCGGTCACCGGAGCGATACTGACAGCGGGTATCAGTCAGTCGATGAGAATAATCAGCAGATTCAAGCCGGACCTCGTCTTCGGTTCCGGCGGATACGCCAGCGTTGCAGCCGTTTCGGCCGCCTGGCTGATGAGAAAGAAAATCGTGATCCAGGAACAGAATTCAATACCGGGTCTCGCGAACAGGACGCTCGCTCCGATGGCGAAGAGACTTTACCTCGGGTTCGAGAGGGCCAGGGGGCACTTCAGGAAGAACGCTCCTGTCATGGTGACCGGAAATCCACTTCGCGGCGCGATAAAGCCGGGTCCCGACATGGGAGCGAGGGCTGACTTCGGGCTTTCAGAAGATGGACGAGTCCTGCTTGTCTTCGGCGGGAGCCAGGGTGCGATGACGCTGAGCAGGGCGGCAGCGGGATATCTGCTCAGACGGACCGATATCCAGGCGATCGTACAGACCGGAACAAACGGTTATGAAGAGATACGCGACCTGCTTGCCGGAGCGGACGGCAGGGTCTTCGTCTCTCCCTACATAGAGGATATCGGCAGGGCATACGCGGCGGCAGACGTCGCGCTGGCCAGGGCCGGAGCGCTCAGCGTCTCCGAGCTGGCCGCGGCGGGGGTCCCGTCGGTACTCGTGCCTTACCCTCATTGCGCGGACGATCATCAGACCCACAACGCTTCGGTGCTCGTCGAGGCAGGAGGGGCCCTGATGATAGAGGACTCGAAACTCGATACGGACTCGCTTTCGGCGATGCTCGACCCGGTGATCGACGATCCCGGAACGATCGACCGGATGCGCGGCACACTCGCCCCGTGGCAGGGACTCCGTGCAGCGGCCGTGATCGCCGATGATATGGAAAAACTGGTGGGGGGTGAGGCGGTATGACCGGCAGCGAGATGCTCGGCAAGGCCAGGCACGTCCACTTCGTCGGGATCGGCGGCATAGGGATGAGCGGTATCGCCGAGGTACTGATAAATCTCGGGTTCGAGGTCAGCGGATCGGACGCGGAACAGTCCGCTATCACGGATAATCTCGCTTCTATCGGGGCCGTGATATCGATCGGCCACAGCGCCGGGAACGTGGGCGGCGCCGACATCGTTGTAGTCTCTTCGGCGATCGGACCGGACAACCCTGAGCTGAGGGCTGCGGCGGATGCCGGAATTCCTCTCCTTCCGAGATCAGACATGCTCGGAGAACTGATGCGGATCAGGACGGGAATCGCTATCGCGGGGGCTCACGGCAAGACGACGACGACCTCTCTCGCCGCGGTGGTCCTCCAGGAGGCAGGCCTCGATCCGACCGTAGTCGTCGGGGGAAAAGTAAAGAGTCTCGACGCGAACGCGATGCTCGGGCGGGGACAGTATCTTGTGGCCGAGGTCGATGAGAGCGACGGGAATTTCGTGAGGCTGACCCCTTCGATCGCGGTAATAACGAATATCGACGCGGAGCACCTCGACTTTTATGGTGGGCTGAAGGAGATACACGAGGCCTTCGTCACCTTCGCCAACAGGGTGCCTTTCCACGGTGTGGTCATATGCTGCGTGGATAACGCGAATGTAAGGGCGATTATGCCGCGGATAGACAGAAAGATAATCACATACGGATTCGATTCCATCGCCGAGGTCAGAGGAGAAGTGATAGAGGAAGATGAAACGGGATCGGTCTTCAGCCTTAATGCCGGCGGCAGGGATTACGGGACCTTAAAACTGACCCTCCCCGGCAGGCACAATGTCGCCAACGCGATAGCGGTCTGCGCACTCGCGCTCGAACTCGGTATCGAGATCGATGCGGTGAGGCGGGCGCTCGAGAATTTCGAGGGAGTCGGGCGGAGATTCGAGACCAGGGGTGAAGAAGATGGGGTACTGGTCATAGACGATTACGGCCATCACCCTACCGAGATAAAGGCCGCTGTCGAGACCGCGAGACGGAGCCTCGACAGGCGCGTAGTGGCGGTCTTCCAGCCGCACAGGTTCACCAGGACCAGGGACCTGCATGAGAATTTCGACAGGTGCCTTCTCGATGCCGACCTCGTTTTTATCACGGATATCTACGGTGCCGGCGAGACTCCGATACCGGGTATCACGGGAGATCTTATATACAGGGCCGTCCTTCGGGGCGGGGCGAAAAAAGCGGTATATCTGCCGTCTCGTTCGGACCTGCTCGATGCTCTCGAATCGACGGTCACAGAGGGAGATGTAGTACTCACGCTCGGAGCGGGCGATATCTGGAAGACTGGCGACGAACTTCTCGAAAGGATCAGAGGAAACCGATGAAGATGAGAAGAACCAGAAAAGTGCCGCCGCCGATGGCCAGGCGCCAGAAAGAGAAACAGCGGATAAGCAAGCGTGTCTGGCTGCTTCCCGCCGGATCGGCCCTGGCGCTCGCAGCTCTGCTCTACACGGTCTTCCTCACGGGATTCTTCGATGTTCACGAGATCAGGGTCCACGGCAGCAGGAACCTGCCGCTTGACGCGCTCAGCAAAAAGACCGAGGGATGGGTCGGCGCAAACGTATTCACGATCTCGCTGTCAGAGATAAGGGAGATGCTCAAGAGTAACCCGTCGGTCGGTTCCGTGACCTTCCGGCGCAGGCTTCCGCACAAGCTCGACTGTTACCTGCGCGAGCGCGAGCCAGTTGCCCTTATCAACCTGGACAAGATGGCCGAGGTCGACGCTGAAGGCGTCATCATCCCGGCAGCGGGCAAGTCGATGGATATCGATCTTCCTGTCATAACGGGCCTGAAGAGCAAGGATATGCTGGAGGATTCGGGGGTGGAGCGGGTAGGCAGGGCACTTAAGGTACTCGACCTTCTCAAGGAGTTCGGCTTTTCGCCGGCCGAGCAGCTTTCGGAGATCAATATGGACGGCGAAGAAGTCGTTCTGGTGTGGATGGATTCCGGCACACTCGTAAGGGTGGGCAAAGAGGGGTTTGAGGAGAGAATAAGGAAATTCAGGGCGGTCTTCCCCTCGCTGCGCGAGCAGGGAAGCCTGCCTGGTCTGATAGATCTAAGGTTTGACAAACAGGTTATTGTGCGGTGATCCCCGCCGCGCGGGAGGTGAACGATCCGGCATGTTACCGGAATTCATAGTAAGCATCGATCTTGGTTCTGAGAGGACCTCCGTTCTCGTTGGTGAGATCATGTCAGGAGGCGCATTCAGGATCATCGGCGCCTCTTCACGCCCCTCATCCGGGATCAGGAAAGGCGCCGTCATCGACATGGAAGAGGCCGCGGAGTGTGTCCGCGAGACCGCTGATCACGCTGCCCGCATGGCTGGTGTCGAGATCGACTGCATGTGCGCCGGCATGAGCGCTCCCCATATCAGGAGCTTTAACAGCACAGGCATGATCTCCATTCCGAGGGAGCGAAGGGAGATTACCGATGCCGACGTCGAACACGTCAACAGGACCGCATGCAATATCACCCTGCCTTCCGAGATGGAGATCCTGCATACGATTCCGCAGGACTATGTCGTCGACGCGCACAAGGGTATCAGTGACCCGGTAGGGATGACAGCTTCGAGACTGGGGACGGAGATACATCTCGTCTCGGTGCAGGCCGTCCATATAGAGAACACGGTGAAGGTCATAGAGAAGGCCGGGTTCGATGTCGTCAACGTGGTCTTCAATCCGATAGCGGCGGCCCACGCCGTACTCCTGGAGGAAGAGACAGATGCCGGTTGCCTGCTGATAGATATGGGAGCATGTGTCAGTTCCTTCGCCCTATACGGAGGCGGGAGCATCCGTTCGAGCGGAGTGCTCGCTGCGGGCGGAGACAACGTGACGAACGACCTCGCTGTCGGCCTGAGGATTCCGAAGGGCACGGCTGAAGAGGTAAAGCTGCGCTGGGGGCTCGCGCTGGCATCGATGGCTGCGGAGGACGAGGTAGTAAGTGTACCGGGAGCGGGCAGTGGTGAAGGGGAGATAAGAAGGCAGATAATCGCCGCGATCATGGAACCGAGATGCGAAGAGATCTTCAGCATGATCAAGTCGGTGGTCTCGAACGATCCGCATTTCCTCGCGGCCGGCAGTACTGTCGTCCTGACGGGAGGCGGATCCAAGATAGAAGGACTCGAGGGGGTCGCTCAGCAGGTATTCGACAGGCCCGTCAGAACAGGACGGCCGCATGGGCTGAGCGGTCTCTCGGAGATCGTATCGAATGAGAGCTGGAGTGCCGCTGTCGGTCTTCTTCTCTTCGAGAAGGACCGGATGGAGCGGGAAGAACAGCTGATCCGGGGCCGCGGACGCTTCGGAATGATGTTAGGGAATCTGAAAAGACTTGCGAGTATGTTCTAACATGAAAAGGGGGCAGGACATGAGGTTTGAATTCGATGACTTCGGCGAGCTGGCCGCTCTGAAGGTCATCGGCGTCGGCGGGGCCGGAGGCAACGCCGTAAACCGGATGATCGCAGCGGGGCTGCAGGGTGTCGAGTTTATCGCCGTGAACACTGATGCACAGGTGCTGGAGCTTTCTCAGGCGCATAAGAAGATCCAGATCGGCGGCAGACTCACAAAGGGACTCGGTTCGGGAGGCAATCCCGACGTAGGAAGAAAGGCTATCGAGGAGGACCTGGATCTGATCCGGGAGACGATCGATGGCTCGGACATGGTATTCGTCACGGCCGGTATGGGCGGCGGCACGGGAACGGGTGCGAGTCCTACAGTGGCCCGCATGGCCCGTGAACTCGGCGCGCTGACCGTTGGTATCATCACGAGGCCCTTCACCTTCGAGGGTAAGCGCAGGGAGGCCTCCGCTCTCGCCGGACTCGAGGAACTCAAGAGGGAAGTAGATACTCTGATCGTGATCCAGAACGACAGGCTCCTCTCGATCGTCGGCCCTGACACGCCGCTGTCGGAGGCGTTCGCCCAGGCGGACGGTATCCTTCACCACGCGACGAAGGGTATCTCCGATCTGATCATGATCCCCGGGCTCATAAACCTTGACTTCGCCGATGTCCGTTCTATCATGAGCGGTATGGGTGATGCACTTATGGGCACCGGCGTCGCCGAGGGTGAGAACAGGGCGGAAGAATCGGCGCGCATGGCGCTGAGCAGTCCTCTTCTCGACGACGTTTCGATACGCGGCGCAAAGGGAGTACTGGTAAATATCACCGGTGACGCCAAGATGTCGCTTCACGAGGTCTCGAAGGCCACCGCGATAATCAGCGAGGCGGCCGGAGAGGACGCGAACGTGATCTTCGGAGCCGTGGTGAGCAGTGAGGACACCGACGCTATGCACGTAACCGTCATCGCGACTGGATTCGAGTATTCCGAGCGTGAGATCTATCCTGACTTCCAGACCAGGAACCGTGCTCCCGAGCCGGTCGCGCAGCCTGTTGCCAGGCCCGTAGCGGAACCGATGACGGCCGCTCCGATAATGGAGCCCGTAACGGTCGAATCAGCTGTGTTCACATCATGTGAACCGGTTTATACGCCGGTCGCCGAGAAGTCCGAAGTTAATCTCGTGGCGTCAGGTGTTACGAATCTGGCGAACGAGATTAACCTCGACCTCGACATACCGACGTTCCTGCGCAAGCAGCTCGACTGATAAGGTCTCAAGCGGGAGGGCGATTTGTCGTTCTGGGGAAGAATATTCGGAGTGGAGAAGAATCCCGAGTACGAGCTCGGTATCAGGTTCTTCAATGAAGGCAGGTACGAGGAGGCCGTCGAGGCGCTCGAGAAAGCTATCGAGACCCTCGGTCCGGGCGACCCGACCTATGCCCTCGGTATGTTCTATGCCGCCGAATCACATGTGCATCTCGGAACGGCCCGTTTTCACGAAGGCGATCTGGAGAAGGCGTTCGAGCATTTTTCGATTGCGGTCAAGGAGAACCCGACCTATCCCGACCTCTATTACCGCATGGGTGTGATCCACCATCAACGCGGAGAACTCGACGAGGCACTCGAGATGCTCGGCAGGGCGATCAGTCTCAACGAGAGCTATTTTGAAGCTGTCTGTTTCCTCGGGATCGTACTGCACGAGAAAGGCAGAAAGGAAGACGCGGACACTGTATTCAAACGCGCGCTCGATCTTGGAGCTGACAACCCCGGACCGATAAGCAAGTTCCTCAGTGACCACATCGCTGGAAGGGCGACCGAGATCCCCCCGCTGGCCAGTCTCAGGGAGATCATGTATACCGATACTGATTTCGATTCCCTGATGCGGGAGGGTGTGGAGTCGTATAATACCGGTCATTACGAGAGGGCAATCGAACTGTTCAACGAGGCGACAGGGCTTCATCCCGACTACGCCGACGTCAGGTTCAAACTCGGACTTTCCATGCTGCGGCATGGGGACCACGAACAGGCCAGGGCCCAGCTTCTTGAATCACTAAGGATCAACGAGCAATATACGGAGGCCCGCTTCTACCTGGGAGTCTCTTATCTCGATGAGAAGCTCTACAGCGAAGCGCTGCCCCACTTCAAGCGGGCCGTCCTCGAGAAACCGGGATACGCTGACCTGCAGTGTTACCTCGGTTCGACATTCTTCTATCTCGGCGAATTGAAAAAGGCACGCGTAGTACTTGACCGGGCCCTCGAGCTTTCCCCCGGCTATCCGAAGGCCCGATACTATTACGGTCTGTTGCTTTATGCTCTGGGCGAGAAGAAGGACGCCGTGGAATACCTGTCCGCGGGGATCCCCGAGATAGAGAGGCCGGGCGCCGCGAATATCAACCTGGCGCTCGTCTATCTAAAGGAGGGAAACCTCGAGGAGGCTATGGTCGTTCTCAAGGAAGTCCTCGAAGCGGGAGGCGAGAGCGCCGACGTCCTCTATTTTCTCGGCGAGGTCTATTTGAGGATGAGCCGGTTTACCGATGCGGAAGAACTGTTCAGGAGGTCTCTCGAGATCAACCCGTCATTTCTCAGGGCGCGCGAGAAGCTTGCCGTCCTGCTTGTCCGCAAGGAGGATTACTCCGGAGCGGAGGAGGTGCTGGGCAAGAACGGCGAGGACTTCGCCGACGTATACAAGATCATGGGTGACATCAAGTACTTCCGCGGCGATCTTGACGAGGCCGAGGCCCTTTACCGCAGGAGTCTCGACGTCAATTCCGAATATGGCGAGGCAGTGATCTCCCTCGCTCTGACCCTTCGCAAGAAGGGCCAAGAGGAGGAGGCGGAGAAACTGCTCGAAAAGCTACTCGAGATAGAGCCTGAGAATGTACTGGCCCGCAACCTGGTCGGACGCGGACCGCTGGATCTCCAGTCGTGACCGGACCTCGGAAGTACACAGGCGAAAAATTCCTGCAGACTTATCCCCGGCCCCGTTCGGGAGCGCCCCTGGTGATCGCTGCATACCCGAACAGCTACAATACCGGGATGTCGAATCTGGGATTCCACTTTATATATTCATCACTCGCCGGAAGCGGCGATTTCAGGGTCGAGCGGCACTTCCTCGGTGATGCGTCCATGAAGGGGACAGCTGAGGCTGTCTTTTTCACCGTATCGTACGAGGAGGACCTGCTCAACCTCGTGAAGATGCTGATCTCGCTGGGGATCGAACCGCTTCGCGAGAAGAGGACCGGCGGCCCTCTAGTGATCGCAGGCGGTCCCGTTGTCTCTTCAAATCCGGTTCCGTTCTTTCCGATCGCCGATATTCTCGCTGCGGGGGAAGGGGAGAAGATCCTGCCCCCCGTCATAGATTCGATAACTGAATATGGCCGGGACATCGAGTCCCTCGCTGAAAAACTCTCCGCCGTAGACGGCCTGATACTCCCCGGATACAGGGAGAAAGCATTACCAGCTCCTCCGGTCGACCCGCAACTCTTCCAGCATTCAGTGATCATCACGCCCGAGACGGTATTTCCGGAGATGCTCCTTGTTGAGATATCGAGAGGGTGCCCTGGAGCGTGCGCCTTCTGCATGGCGACTTCCGTCTACAGGCCTTTCAGGACAATGCCGCTGGAGAGGTTCGAATCGATCCTTGACTCGACAGGAGAAGAGGATTTCAAGGTCGGCCTTATAAGCACTGCAGCGGCGGCTCACCCCGATTTTGTCGATATGATGGAAGCGGTCGCCAGACGCGGCCGCGGAGTAGGGCTCAGTTCGCTGCGGGCAGTCGATATTGACAGGGACAAGGCGGGAGCGATATCAAGGGTTGGTATAAGAAGTGTCAGTCTCGCGCCTGAATCGGGGAGCGAAAGTATGCGGGCAAGGCTCGGCAAGAATATACCCGACGAGGTGTTTCTCGATGCGGCGCGATACCTCAGGGACGCAGGTGTCTCACGCTTTACCCTCTACATGCTCGCGGGCCTGCCCGGTGAAAATGACGGCACCTTCGCGGAGACCGGCAGTTTTCTCGCGGCTTTTGCCGAAGCGGCGAAGGGAGCGCGGGTCGAGGTCAATCTCAACGTGCTCGTTCCTAAACCCCGCACACCGCTGCAGTTCATGGCTATGCCGGGGCGCGGGGATCTGAAATCGTCGATCGCGGCGATGGAAACGTCCTGCCGGAAAGCGGGAGTCGGCATCTCTGTCAAGGGACAGAGGTCCTCGATGAACCAGGCGAGGATCGCGCTCGGGGATGAGGCGGTCGGCAGGGCCGCTGTCAGGGCAGCGGGGGGAAGGACCTCGTGGAAGAAAGCCCTGAAGGATGAAGGCATCGATCCCGATTCGATCCACGTGGAGAGAGGGCTCGAGGAGGTCCTGCCCTGGGAGAGAGTCTTTGGAGACGGCGGCAGGGAAGCTCTTTTGAGGCGCTACCGGGCGGCGGTCATCTGATCCCATCAAAATCTGTTGAGCGATTTCCCCTTGATGTATATAATACCGGGACAATTAAAAAAGACTACCCACCGGAACCTGGAAGGAGAAGAAATGAGAAAAGCGATAGTCCTTACGATCGTTCTGGTACTGGTGTCAGCCTGTGCCACAGGTGTCTCGGCCGAAATGAAGGGGAAATACTGGCTGTCAGTACCCCTCAGCGTAGTAGTGCCGACCGGCGATCTGGCCGACGTCTCCAGCACCGGCTGGGGTATCGGGTTCGGAGTCGGTTACTGGATAACTGACAGCTGGCTGATCGACGGGATGTTCTCATACCACAACCTCGGTGAGAAGGAAGTCTCTGACGGGGTGAAGGTCAACGGCGCTACGGCTCCTGTAGAGTTCGCTGTCGCCTATTACTTCATGAAGGATTCAAAATACAGGCCTTACGCTACCCTCCGCGTTGGATACATGAACTTCGAGGGGGATTTCAGGGATGAGTGGGCACTCGGCCAGAAGAACGCTGCCTGTAACTCACTCGGGATCGGTATGGCATTCCTCAGGGGAGAGAACAACGAGGCGATGCTCTTCGTGGAGCCGAATGTATGGGCTACATACGCCGAGGAGACTGTGTACTACTGGAGCGTCAATTTCGGTATGTCCTGGAATATCGGAGGATAGGCAGAGGAATCCGGTAAGATGAGCGATTCGGCAATCAAAACAATAACTGGCCGGGAAAGTGGATTTCCCGGCCAGTTGATATCGATTGAAAAGAGACCGGCGTCGAGGGGCGTCAAGGCACTAGATCACTTTTTTGGCCGCTCCGCCCTTTATGCACTGAGTGCAGACGTAGGTCTTTTTCGTTTTGCCGTCAATTTCGACACGGATCTTCTGAAGATTCGGCAGCCAGCGGCGCTTCGTAAGGTTATGTGCATGGCTGACGTTGTGTCCCGTCATCGGCTTTTTCCCGCATATTGTGCAGACTCTACTCATGATACTCCTCCGCTTCGTGTAAGCGAGTGTATAATGTAGAGGATAAACCCCTCGAAAGCAAGCGATTTATGGAGAATGGAAAGACAGAAGAAAACATCCTGGGGATGAGCAGCCAATACATCAAGGGAGTCGGCCCTTCGCGGCAGAAAGTACTGTCGAAGCTCGGCATAGAGACTGTCGATGACCTGATAAGGCATTATCCCAGAGGATATTATGACAGGAGCGGTATCGTTCCGATAGGAAAGGCCGCTCCCGGCGACACTGTGACCGTCAGCGGCGAGGTCCTCGCCGCCCATTCAAGGAGGCTAGGCCGGAGCAGAAGTATGTTCACCGTCGCGATTGATGACGGCACCGGCGCGCTACAGCTCGTATTTTTCAACCAGCCCTACCTGGAGAAATATTTCCGCAAGGGTTCGTCTGTCGTCGCCAGCGGCCAGGTCAGGCTTTACAGGGATAAAAAACAGATGGCCGGGGCCGAGTGGGAGATCATCGGCGGAGGAGAGGACGATCAGCTCCTCAATGCTGGCAGGATCGTACCGGTCTATCCGCTGACAGCAGGTATTTCGCAGAGGATGATGCGAAGGATAGTAAAGGGTGCACTTGAACGTGCCGCCGGACAGATACCGGAAAACCTCCCCGCGAAGATCGTATCGGGGATGGGGCTCTCAGGCAGGGAGGATGCGCTCTCTCAGATACACTATCCGGACGATGAAGCGAGTCGTGAAGAGGCTGTCAGAAGGCTGAAGTTCGAGGAGGTCTTTTTTCTGCACCTGCTTATCAGGGAGAGAAGGATCCTCGTGCGCGAGGGGAAGACGAGGCCGGAGATCCGGGAGCCCCACCTGCTTGCGCGTTCGTTTCTCGAGAACCTTCCATTCTCATTGACGGGGGCCCAGAAGAGGGTCCTGAAGGAGATCCGGGCCGATGTCGAGAGCGAGAAGGGGCTCTCGAGGCTTATCCAGGGCGATGTCGGGTCCGGAAAGACGGTCGTCGGACTCGCCTCGATGCTTCTCGCCGTCGGCGCGGGTCATCAGGCAGCTATGATGGCTCCGACCGAGATCCTCGCCCAGCAGCACTCGATGAAGATGGAGAAATATCTCGAAGGACTCGATGTAACACATGCCCTGCTGCTCGGCTCGATGAAACAGAAGGAAAAAAAGGATATCCAGAAACGCCTTGCATCGGGAGAGCTGGACCTGGTCGTCGGAACACACGCCCTGATACAGGAATCGATATCGTTCAGGCAGCTGGGGCTGGCGGTAATAGATGAGCAGCACCGGTTCGGTGTGAGGCAGAGAGCGACACTCGGCTCGGGGGACATCCTTCCGCATTTTCTCGTCATGACCGCGACGCCTATCCCGAGGAGCCTCGCCCAGACGGTATACGGCGACCTCGACCTTTCCATCATCGACGAGCTTCCCTTCGGGGAACGCCGGGTGCGGACAGAGCTGGTGCCCTCCGCGGAGGCTGAGCAGGTCTATGAATCGTTACGCGCCGAGATGAAGGAGGGGAGGCAGGCATTTATTTTATATCCTCTCGTCGAGGAAAGCGAAAGCATGGAGCTCAAGGCGGCGACCGAGGAGTTCGAACGGCTCTCGGCCGAGGAGTTCTCCGGCTATCCGCTGGGACTCCTCCACGGCAGGATGAGTTTTGAGGAGAAGATGCGTGCCATATCGATGTTCCGCAGTGGAGAGATCCTCGGACTCGTCACGACGACCGTGATAGAGGTCGGTGTCGATATCCCCAACGCTTCGGTCCTGCTGATCAACCATCCTGAGCGGTTCGGCCTCGCACAGCTCCACCAGCTGCGCGGGAGGATCGGAAGAGGCGGGTCGGACGGGAGTTGTTACCTCCTCATCGATGAAGATACTGCCGGAAAGGCACGCGAGCGCCTTGAACTCTTTGCCGGAACGGTCGACGGCTTCAGGGTGGCGGAGATCGATCTCGAGATCCGCGGGCCGGGCGAGGTCTGGGGGACGCGGCAGTCCGGCTATCCATCGTTCAGACTGATAAATCCCTTGAGCGACAATGATCTTGTCCAGGCCTCATGGGAGGAGAGCGGAAACCTGCTTTCTGCGGACCCCAGGCTTGAATCTCCTGAAAACATGGTTGTTGCGGATTATTTCCGGCGGTATTATAGGGGCAGGATGGAACTGGCCGATATCGGCTGACAGATCGCCCGCCACGGGAGAGGAGATGGTTTGATAAAGCGCGAAGAAGCGATGGATATGGTAAACGAGCATCTCACGAAGAAGAACCTGGTCAAGCACGTACTTGCCGTGGAGGCCATAATGCGCGGATTGGCACCGCGTTACGGAGGCGATCCTGAAGTCTGGGGAATGGCCGGTCTCCTTCACGACCTGGATTATGAGCAAACGTTCGAGGATCCCGATAAACACGGATGCGTGACGATGGATCTGCTCGAGGATGTCGACCTTCCGGAAGAGGTGCGGCACGCGATTCTCGCCCACTGCGATAAGGCGGGACGGGACACGGAGATGGACAGGGCGATATACGCAGCCGATCCCGTTACTGGCTTGATTGTTGCATCAGTCCTGATGCACCCCTCGAAGAAAGTGGCGGAAACAGACGCCAAATTCGTCGGGAAGCGTTTCAAGGAAAAGAGGTTTGCCGCAGGCGCAAACCGTGAGGCGATTGCAAGTTGTAGCGAGCTGGGTCTTGATCTGCACGATTTTCTGGAGATATCACTCGTCGCGATGAGGTCGATATCGAAGGAACTCGGACTCTGACGGATCATTTTAAGGCCCGCTCGGTACGAGGGATGGAGGATTAGTCCAAATGATCGTCACCTGTGACGGATGCCAGACAAAATACATGCTCGGGGAAGAGAAGGTACCCACAGCGGGAATCAGGGTCAGGTGCCCTAAGTGCCGGTTCGTATGGAGACTAACCCCGCCAGCGGCGGCTATCGACCCCGATATCCAGATCGCGACCAACGAATACGCTACAGGCGTTCCCCAGGCCGAGGCTCCATCGGGAGGCTGGAACGCTCCTGAGCAGCACAGAGCTGCCGTTATGACCGAGCCCGAACAGGTCGTAATGGAGACCGAGGTCGAGATCATGGGTAACGAAGCGGCTGCCATCGCGCAGCCCGCTGTCGAAGAAACGGTGGATGAGACGCCCGAGATGAAGAAGAAGCGCGAGAGGGCCAAGAGGCTCGCGCGTGTCTTCGTAAGCGACATCCTCGTCTACAATCAGGAGAAGAGGGATCGCGGCCTCGCCGGCGGTGACCTGATGACCGTGCTGGGTCCCGAGATCAAGAAGGCCTGGGAGGCCTACAAGGCGAAGATCGGTTCCGAAGTAAGCGAATCGAGTGAGTATTTCAGGACAGCCCTGAACAATATACTCGCCGACGGGCAACAGATATTCTGACAATACCCGGGCGGATGTGAATAATTTTTCGTTGTATATCCTTAATCTGCAGCCTGCGCTGTATGATCAGTTCTTAACCGAGGCACGCCTTTCGGAGGATGTCGAGGTAAAGGTATATAAGACATTTCCCAGTTTCTTCAAGGGGCTGCAGTCAGCGAATGGCGGCTGCGCCAACCTTCTTCTGTTTCTTCCCTCCGGAAAGCTCGATCCCGCCAAGACAAGGCAGCTGCGCCTTACGATGATAGAATCACCGCTCTATATCGTTACGGGAGAGTGCGATGAGAGGGCCTACCTTACCTATATCTCAATGGGCGTCGACGGGATAATCACTCCTCCGTTCAGCAGGGCCGATGTCCAGGGCGTCATGCGCCATGGAACGGACCGCGGGATACCCTTTCCCCGCAATAACGAGCTGATCAGGGAGGGCGACGTGAGCCTGAACTTCGTCGTGCCGAGCAAGCTCTCGCGCATCCTCGGGGTCAACCGCCTCATATCGTTCCTGTCGGCCGAGTTCGGTTTTCCGCCGGAGGAGAGCCGCGTCAATCTGCCAATGGTCATGGATGAGGCTCTCAGCAATGCGATAGTCCACGGTAACAAATCGGACGAGAACCTCAAGGTGCGCGTGCGCATCTATATCAGCAACCGCCGGATAAGGATCCAGATCGAGGACCAGGGGGACGGTTTCATTCCCGACGAGGTCTCCGATCCCAGGGAGCAGGAGAATATCTACAAGGGATCCGGCAGAGGGATCTACCTGCTCAAGGAACTGATGGATTCCGTTGAATTCAAAGAGGGCGGAAGACTGATAGAGCTCGAGAAGCTCAACGACTGACGATTCCCCGCCGTTTTACTTCTCTCCCCATTTTTCCGTAGCGATCTTGTCGAGGAGATTGTCTATCTGCCCGCGGATGCGTTCGTTCTGATCCGGCTCGAAGAGGACCTTCTTCACGCGGCCGTCCTCGTCCTTCTTGACATAGCGGAGAGCCTTGATGTTCTCCATCGGGATGAGGATATCCTTGCTGACGCGGACCTCTATCGGCCTCTCGTCGAGGTTTCTGTCGGGATTGTTGAAAGGATGCATGCCGATGCCCCAGCCGTGCACGAACATCGAGCAGATGATCGCACGAAAAGTGTTCTGCCGCTGGACCGTATCGAGATCGAAGGTATCCTGGAACTTCTCCATCATCCCGTTGATGACGCCGTTGACACGTTTAAAGACATCGTCTTCCGGCTCCTGATTTACAAGGCGGTGAAAGACTTCCCTCAGGATCTTCTCGGTGATCTCCATTGCTGCTCCCGTCAGTATTTGTCGTTATCTGTCTGTTCCGGCTCAGATAAAAAGACCCGGATCAATCCGCAGATTGCAAGAAAAAGGCCAAGCAGGACCAGTATGACCCCTTTACCGGCTATTCGGCCGAGAAAACTCATTAAAAACGATGAAGCGAGGAAAAGGCTCCTTGTAAGGACCTCTCTCAGGGAGAATACCCTTCCGCGAAGAGGGGCAGGGATCCGCGCCTGGAGTTGGGACTCCGAGATCACGAAGAGAGGAGTAGCTGCAAAACCAGCTGCGAACATGCCGGCACATATCAGTACAAGTGAGGATGAGAAGGCTACGGCCGCAGCCGCGGGGGCGAAGAGGAGGAAAAGGACGCTTTCCGTCTTCTTTTCAGTTTTCCGGCCGAGCCGGTGAGCGAGGACCGATCCAGCGGCCATTCCCGCGCCGGCGGAAAGACCCGCGGCGGCGAGCCCCATCGAACTACCCGCTTCAGAGACTCCCTTGACGAATACCACGGCGAGGACGGAGAATCCGCCCGCGCCGAAAAAGATCAGCGCCTGCACCCCGAGTGGAGCTGAAAGCGACCGGTTCCCGCGGATCTCGGCCAGGCCCTCCGCTGCCGAGCGCCAGAATCCCTTGCGGGGGGCCGCATCGTCAGACGGTCCGGCGCCAATCCCCGATGTGAGGCGGGGCAGCCTCAGTGCGATGAGGGTTAACAGCAGCGCGGAGAAGAGATAGGTCGCGCCGTCGAGATAGAAAGCCGATTCCCACGAGAAGTAGTCGAAGATTATGCCCCCGCCGAGAAAGCCGCCGATGACTCCGACAATCCCCGCGATCCAGAGGATCGAGTTGACCTTCACGAGCTTGTCCGGATGCACGATCTCGGGGAGGAGGGCCGATTTGGCCGGGAGGAAGAGAAGGTTTCCCGTGGAGATGATGAATACGACGGCCATGACGGGGATGAAACTCCCTGTAGAAGAAAAAGCGACCGGTATCAGGAATACAAGGAGGCCCCTCGCCAGGTCGGTTGCCGCCAGCACCCATCTCTTGCTCAGCCTGTCGACGATCACCCCGGCTGCGGGAGCGAGAAGAAAGACGGGGAGGTACATCGCGGCGTAGATACCGGAGAGCTGGAAGGAGGGATCGTCCGAGAAGCGGTTGACGAGGGCGACGAGGGAGAAATTATTGAGCCTGTCTCCGAAGAGGGAGACTGCCTGGGCGGCCCAGAACGCCGTGAAAAGCCCGCCTGATATTGCCATGGAGGCGGTGCGCCTCATCAGGCCTCCACCTGTTCCAGCGGCTGCGATGCAGGAACCGGTTCCTCTTCGAGTACCCTGCGGAAACTCTCCTCGAGCCTGCCGGTGACCGCTCTCCAGTCGTACGAGAGGGCCTTCTCGCGTCCGGCGGCGATCATCCTCGCCGCCATCGCCGGATCAGAAGCGATCCTCACTACGGCGTCCGCTATCTCCTCGGGCGAGCCGGGGGCGACGAGCAGCCCGTCCTGTCCGCTGGTTATGACCCTGCGGAATCCGGGGATATCCGAGGCGACAAGGGGGATGCCGGCGGACATCGCCTCGAGAAGCACGATCCCGAAGCTTTCCCTCCCGGTAGCCGGTGCGCAGAAGATATCGGCTGAGGCATAGTATCTCGGGAGAAGCTCTGCATCGACCCGTCCGACAGCCATGATCTCGGCTCCGCCGAGGTTTATGGGACGCGGCATCACCTTTCGCCTGAGGCTTCCTTCTCCTACCAGGATGAGCCTTACCAGTCTGGGGATGGACCTCTGTATCAGGGGGAGGGCCTTGAAGAGGTTGGGAAGGCCCTTGCGCCTGTCCATCCTTCCGACGAAGAGTATGTTGAGCTTGCCGTCCCTCAGTCCCTCGACAGGTTCTATTCCCGGATGAAACCTGCTCGAGTCTATGCCGTTCGGTATGATCTCGTATTCTCCGGGGAAGTATTTCGACAAAAAATCCCTGCACGGCTCGGAGACGGCGATCCTGTGATCGAGATGCTGGGCTCCCCATTCGACCAGGGGGCGCAGCAGCGCGTAGATATAGTTCTTCTCCGCGGCGGCGTGGAAAGTCCCAACGAGTCTCGCCCCGGAACGATCAGAGAATATCGTCAGTGCAGGAAGGGTCGGAACGAGAGGGCAGTGGGTCTGGATGATGTCGAACCTCTCTCTGCGGAAAATCTCCTCGAGCTTTTTGCGCAGCCTCCAGCCCACCGTGACATTCGTCCATGCCCCGTTCGCCGGGAAGAGGACGTTCCTTCCGATCCTGATCACCCCTGGCTCTTTTCTCCGCCTTCCGTCATATCGCGTCGTGATGATGGTGACGTCATGTCCGAGCCGCCTCAGTTCCGTCGCCGTATAGTGGACGACCTCGGTGACTCCGCCGGGCTTGGGGTAGTATGATTGTGTGACTATACCTATCTTCACGTCGTCTCCTCCCAGAATCTCCTGAATATGCACCACTGGTCAGAGTTGCTGCGGATATACCCCTCTATCGCGGAGTATATCGCATGCAGGGCTCCGCTCTCACCGGCACGTGCCGCCTCCCCTGGAGCCAGGATTGTCTCCATATTCAACTGGGACCTGTCGTCATCGAGTCTCCTGCAGCAGGTGCCGAGCACGGGGGCGCCGGTGCTCATCGCGAGCCTCGCCGCGCCGCGCGGAAGGCTGACCTGCCTTCCGAAAAGGTCGACCGGCACTCCTCCCTTGAATACGTCTCCATCGAGCAGCAGCGCGATGATGCCTCCATTCTGCAGGATGCGGTACAGTTTTCTGTATGATTGTCCGGGGCCTATGACTGCTATCCCTTTTTTCTCCTTGGCCCGTTTTACCGAGTCGCTGAGCAGGGAGTTCATCTGTTCTCCGGCCACGACACTCAGGGGATATCCGAGCGATGCGAGAAAAAGGGCGGGAAGTTCCCAGTTGCCCAGGTGGGCGGTCGCGAGGATCACTCCCTTTCCAGCGGCGAGAGCCTCATCGAGGATATGTCTTGTCGGGAAATCGACGCGTTCTATTATCTTGTCGACGTCCCATCGCGAGGAGGCGAACATCTCTATCAGGTTAATCGAATGGTTCCTGAAGATTCCGTAGACCTTTCCCCCGGAGCTGGGCGCACCGACGACGGCGAGGTTGCAGTGCACATTCCGCCTCTTTTCCGGGGAGAGGCAGTATGAGCCTATCGCCGAAAAGTCGGCAGCGATGCTTCTTAGACGTCCGGGGAGGCTGTCCAGGATCGCCGCCGTAACCCTGAATACTGTGGTTCCCTTCATTTTCACAACGCCAACGAGGATATTCCTGCTGTCGGCAAACTGTCAAGCATTTGAAATGGCACAGTTCTGGCAATATCCCGGCATGTCACATTGACGGAGGATTGACGGAGGTAAAACATTGCAGGTCTGCACGGAAACGACATTGTTCATGCAAAAAGCGATATACTACGTTAGCAGGCTCATTGCAGCCCGGGGCGTTCTGGAAATGACCGACTGCAGGCTCAATTTCCAGGTATCACACCTCGATTCCTCGTTCGGGATGAGGGGTGTTTCCATAGATCTCGCTACTGTGGATGATGTCCGCATCGAAGGCGGAGACCTCCATCCCCGCATTATCGTGTGCTCGGGAAAGGAATACGAGTTCGTCCTGCCCAAGGCTCAGGAACTCTACGACCAGCTCAAGGACTGCTGCTTCAGCTCTATATCCTCCGAGGAGGAGGAAGACGAGGTCCAGAGCAGACAGTGTGGGTGCGGGCACTCGGTCAGCGACAAGTACAATTTCTGCCCCTGGTGCGGATCGAAACTGTCGCGTTCATAACAAGCTGCCTGTTTTTCACTTGTCGCACCGCATATCATTTGTTAAATTCCTCTCAGGATGGGGTCTCTATACGCCCTGTATTCCTCATAAGTACTGTAAAGGGAGGTTCAGATGAGGCAGCTCGGTGCCGTTCTTTTAATACTGGCTCTTATGCCGGTGCTGCTGACAGGATGTTCAGACGACAGCCAGGAAGTCGCACCCACGGGAATCCAATTAAATTTCTCGGAATGTCTCACATTCGGAGTATGGGTGTTTGTAGAGGGCGAATATCAGGGTATGGCCTCTTCAGAGGAAGTCTCCTTCTTTGCGCTCGCTCCTGGAACGTATGAACTTTACCTGCGCGGCAACGCTTTGCTGGGCGACACATATTTCTGCTGGACGGATCAGATCACCGTTTCCGACGGTGCCACGACTTCACTGAGGTACAGTTGCGACGGAGCTGAATGTCAGGACTGATGATCATCTGAAGAAGGGATAGAACCTCCCCTCTGCAGCAAATAATGTAACTTGCAGTTTACAGCGCCTTCTCTCATTTTCGAGGGAAGGCGTTTTTGCGGCCATTCTCCGTCAAAGCTAAACTTCAAATATTCAACGGGTTAAAATTACAACTGACAAATATTCTGTGGCACGCTCCTTGCGATTCCGTTCATTTGCCGGGGTTGGCGCTTCCCCATCGAATCATGAAGTGAACACCCTAGCTCTAGTGACGTTTGGCCTGCTCCGGATTCTGCTTCCTTGTCTTAAGCACCAGGAGAGCAGGACGGGAGCCCGCCCCGGCTTATTACAAGGAGTGGCTCATAATGGCTGTTTACAATTACGCCGGCGGAGAAGTTAACATAAAAGTCGTATATTACGGCCCCGGACTCAGCGGGAAGACTACCAACCTCGAATACATGTATTCGAAGCTTCCGCGTGAGAACAAGGGCAAGATGGTCTCGATGAAGACGCGTACCGACAGGACGCTCTTCTTCGATTTCCTTCCGATCGAAGTCGGTGAACTGGCCGGCCTCAAGGTGAGGTTCCTGCTCTATACAGTTCCCGGCCAGGTCTACTACAACGCGACGCGAAAACTCGTTCTCAAGGGCGTTGACGCGCTCGTTTTCGTCGCCGATTCGTCTCCCGGCAGCCTGGATGAAGACAGGGAGAGCCTCGGCAACCTCGAGGAGAACCTCAATGAGATAGGCATGTCTCTTTCCACCACTCCATGGGTCATGCAGTTCAACAAGAGGGATATCCCGGGATGTATGAGCAAAGAGATGCTCGACAAGGAGCTCAATACCTGGAAGACCCCGTCGTTCGAGGCGGTGGCTTCCGAGGGCAAGGGTGTATACGAGACATTCGAAGGAATAGCGAAGCTGGTCTTCAAGCAGCTCAGGGCAGAACTGAATCAGAAGGATACCGGAAAAGCAACCGGCGCGGGCGTCACATCGGACAGCGGCACTGTCGATGGAGAGGTCGTCGCGCAGGGTGCTTCAAGTGGGATTGACTCAGAGGCAGGCAAGAGCGAGACTTCAGGTTACGCAGAGGAGAGAGAAGAGGAGCACGAGTCTGTCTCTGAGTTTGTAGATCACGTGCTGACCGAGGGTGCGATCTCTCCGGAATCGGCCGAGGACCTCGGTATGGAGAGAGAAGGGTACGAGGAGTACGGGCACATGGTCGAGCTCGGAGATAATGGCGGCAAGGCGGAGGAAGAGGTGGAGGCTGAAGCAAGTGTCGCCGTGGCTCAGAAGGAAGAAGCGGCGGAGGAAACGGAAGAGGTCGTAGAGGAGAAGGCGGAGGTTGTAGAGGAGGAAGAGAAAAAAAAGGAATTCATAAACGATCCTTTCGTGAAGTTCGCTGAAGAGAAGCCAGAGGCCGCTGTCGATGAGGCGCCGGTTTCGGCCGAGCAGAACGAGGGACGTCCGGCCAAGATGGTGACGGTCCCGATAGAGCTCACCGAAGAGGAGATACGCAGCGAGGTCCCGTTGAAGGTCGTACTGGACATAAAGGTCCATTCAGGCTGATCGCCGCCACGGAAGCTGGAACAAAAGAACTTGACCGTTGTACAATCTTTAACGATGATATAACCGGGATTCGGCTGAATCGCGGTTTTTTATTTGGGGGAACCGATGGCAAAGATCCTCATAGTAGACGACGAGATCAACGTAAGGAAACTCTACAGCGAAGAGCTCGAGGGAGAGGGGTACGAGACTGTCTCCGCCAGCACGGTCGCCGAGGCGCTCGAATCGGTAGAGAAGGAATCACCTGACCTGATGATCCTCGACATGAAACTCGGCGATGAGAGCGGCATCGACGCCCTCATCGAGATCGTGGATCGACGCAAGGACCTGCCCGTAATAATCAATTCGGCTTATTCCGACTACAAGGATAACTTCCAGACATGGGCCGCGGACGCCTACATCGTCAAGTCAGTCGATCTTACTCCGCTCAAGGAGAAGATCAGGGAACTGCTCGATCAGTCCGGCCAGTGAGCACCGTGATGAAAAAGACAGCTTTCATATCCGCCCTGATGATCCTGATGATCGCGCCGGTCCCATCCTTTGCGCAGCAGGAGACGACTACTGTTCCAGAGGAACGGAGCGTGTTTGACGACTATCTCAACCCCGTCAACAGCGAGGCCGGGTTTCTCAGGATCCCGGGACTGAACTTTCGCAGTTCGGTCGGGTTCTCGTACGCTTCCTCGAAAGGCTTCGGCGACGTCGGGATGGGTTATTACATGGGGCATTTCAGCTACAAGCTCGGAAACTCCGTCACGCTGAACTGGGATGTGGGAGTGGGGTCATACATGATGGGCGGTGACGGGATGAACAGCTACCAGGTGATGATCCCGAACTTCAACGTCACATGGCGGCCGAGCAACAGTGTGGTCGTTCAGCTGAACTACATGCAGGGCAGCCACCTCAATCCCTACTACTCGAGGCGCGGGTTCAGATTCTGATTCGCCGCTTTCCGTACTTCTTTCTCCAGTGAAAGACTCTCCCCCGGCTGCAGCAGCACTACCTGCTCGCTGATCATTTCCCTGATATCGTCATATCCCCGCGGGCTCTTCAGAGGGCCGAAGAGGATATAGTCATAGGCGCCGAAATGGACTGGTATCACCACTTCCGCGCGCGTGGCCCATGCGGCCCTGACGGCATCTCCGCCGGAGAGATGAGGCGTGATGTTCAAAATCGCGATATCAGGACTCCAGGCCGTACCGATATCGACGATCCCGTCGAAATACCCCGTGTCGCCGCTGTAGTAGACGGTGCCGTGAGGCGTCGTTATGACGAACCCGATCGCGTCGTCCTCACCACCGTTTCTAAGGGCGTATCTCTTGCCGGGATGGTCCGCCGGGACGGCGACGATCGTGCCGTGCGGATATTCGTATTTGTCACCGGGACGCATGATCCTGAAATCCCTGCCTGCCTCGACCATATATCCGGAGACTGTCCACGGGCAGAGCACGATCGCGGAGTCGGGGAACATCTCTATAGATTCAGGATGCAGATGGTCCATGTGAGCGTGCGATATGAGTATAAGCCGTGTGCCTGCCCTCGACTGAAGAGGAGGTACCGGTATCTTCCTGCGCCTGAAGATATACCTGCCGGTAAAGACCGGGTCGGTGACGATCCCGAATCCTTCTACATCGATATAGCAGCAGGCATGGCCCCAGAAGGTGACATGATTGAGGGGAGGAGGGGGAAAGAAGTCGCCGTCTTCTTTCGGAGCTGACATAGAGACTGACAGAGGGATCAGCATCAAAAGGGCTGCGAAGGTTGCAACGGCTATAGTGCGGTCAGGAGTGTTCATAAGGACCGATCAGATCAGTCGAATGACCAGGTGAAGTAGACCTGGGCCTGGGGATTTCTCGCCCAGACATCATCGTAGTCCCTGTAGTAGCGCTGCGAGAAGTAGACCATATAGTCGACACCGAGCCGGAGCCATTTTTTCAGCGTGAAGTCGGTGCTGACCCCGATACCATTATCAAAATGGTCCGCGACTGTCCCGTTGATCGAGTGGATCCATGAGCCCCTGTAGGATGCTCTGAATGCCGTTCTGCTCCCCGCCATCATACGGTAGCTGAGCCACAATCCTACACCCGGGCCGTAGTCGTATTCCCTGTTGGACAAGTTGAAATAGTCCGACTTGGAAGCTCCGAGTATTATCCCTTCGAGGCTCAGTTCGAGCTGTGATTCAATTTTATTCCCGATACCGAAGTGGGAGAGGTATGACATTGACAGGCTCTGCCCCCCGTATGTGTATGCCTCGTTGTCAACATAGGTGATGTGCATGTTCGCGTTCAGCTGCTTCGCCTTCGTCTCCGTTTCGCCCATGTCCCATCCGTAGAGCAGCGCGTTGATGTTGAATACGCCCATCCCGTGAGGTTTGTTGTTGAAATTCAGCTGTAAATCGAAATCGAAGTAGTCGAAAGGTTTTCCGCCGACTGTTCCAAGCTTTGTCCCGTAAGCGATGTTGGTCGAGATGAACATCTTCGTGCTCGTTGATTCCCACCCTTCCACGTCACCCAGCATCCTCAGGCCAAGGTTGAAACGGCCCCCCAGATAATCAGGTTTCCGTCCCGGCGCGTTCTGATGGACGGCAAACGCCTCTCCGGTGATCAGCCTGTTCACGCCGCGCAGCGGGTTGACGGCAAATCCGCCCAGTTCGCGCCACGTTCTTCCCGAGCCCGTAGCCTCATTGTCGATGATCATATCGGAAAATCGCCAGAGAGCCTCGCCGACTGTTATGCCGCCCACGGCAGTGTTGATCCAGTCATTGTATGCGGGATGGTGCCGTTCACCGGTATATTCCCAGACCCATGCCCCGACAAAGGAGAATACCGATGACTGGTAGAAGTCGTACCCGTTGGCCCTTGCGGCGTTGTAGTACATTCCGCCCTGATAGGGGTGCCGGAAGTTATTCGCGGAAAATGTATTGTCGTCCCACTCCATCCCCGCCTGGAGGTTCTCCTTGATAGATTCCGGGGTG
>CAYWGA010000024.1:0-34219 GCA_964457905.1 uncultured bacterium
GTGAGTTAAGTGGTACGCCGCCAGGGAATCGAACCCCGAACCTACTGATTAAGAGACAGTTACTTCCTGATCGTCTCAAGGTTGACTCTCTCCAGCGCGCCCGGTTCATACCATATCCGTTCCGCCTCGTCCTTCCAAGACGGCCAGTCATACGGATTGACAAGTTCGGATTCGTGAATGGCCGACATGACATTGCATAGAAGAGGCGAATAGTTGAACGGTCCAATATGGAGCGTGTCCCCTTCGGTCCTGAGATTATGCTCACCGAACGAGACATCGTGATCTTCCGGTTCAGGGATCAGCGGAAGAAGTCTTTCCAGTTCATTTTATCGCTCATGCTTAATCTTCAACCAGATGCCAGAGGAGTGACTTGAGACAGATAAAGCCTCCAGTCCCCGTCACGCAGGATATATATATCGAGGAAACGCAGGTCGTGCTCGAATTCAGCATCGGCGAATGTCCCATGGATGTATCCAATGCCGGTTATGATCCCTATCTCACCGGCTATCCTCACTTCGACTCCCTCTACATCGTAAGCGTCGAGCTTCGCTCCTCCCGGCTGATACACTTCCAGCGTCATCTTCCGGTCCTGCGGATTACCATTGGGATCGTAGCCGACGTAATCTTCCGCGATCAGTCCTTGAAGGGCCTCGGCATCGCAGTCGAAGAGCGCTTTTCGCAGTTTTTCGAATACGCTTAGAAGAATCTCTTTACCGTTCATATCACCACTTCCTCATCGCAGGAGCCTGTCGCCGCGAAATACGATGTACAGAAGTCCCCAGGCGCCGAATATCACAAACGAGCCCAGAAATACCACGTAATCCGGTCCCGGGCGAAGCTGGTATCCCGGTACTACCCTCGCGAATATAATCAGTGCGGTCATCGTAACGGTCCAGTAAAGAGATATCCCCATCACTGCCGCGTTCACTACCAACGCCCACCGCTTCCTCATAAAGAGGCCAAAAAGCGCTATCAGGATCAGGGGGATATATACGAAGGTGTCGCCGGCTCCGAAGGCACGGTTCATCTGTACTCCGAACGCTGTGACCTCATCGAGAGATTCCTGCATGCCGATACTTACGGCGAAGTCATAGGCGAACATCGCAGTCGTCTGGCCTATCAGGAGCAGAACCGCTGACAGCACGTGAAAGATGACTATGATCCAGAAGGCGACCGGACGTTTCATGATTCCTCGCTCTTCGTTTTCGTTTCCTCTTTCTTACGGCGTACACTTATGATCAGATTGCTGCATGCGACACCTGCCGCGAATGCTCCGAAGAAGATCGTCAGTATCTGCGCGTCAT
Source organism: uncultured bacterium (assembly GCA_964457905.1). Taxonomy (GTDB): domain Bacteria; phylum Krumholzibacteriota; class Krumholzibacteriia; order Krumholzibacteriales; family Krumholzibacteriaceae; genus JAUWCL01. The sequence continues at coordinate 1,305 of CAYWGA010000024.1, forward strand.
TGTGCCTGTCGAACAGCGGCATCGCACCCAACAGGACAACAACGAGAGAACCACAGAGTACCAGTATCTCAAATCTGATCGACCTTTTTCTCGTCATTTCGCTGACTCCTCTAATTTCAATGATCAAGTCTAACTATTTATGAGCATCGATAAATTCATCAAGCTGCGCGTGCCACTCGTCAGGGTCGGTCGTCTGCGGCTCGGTCTCTTCATTGAACAGAAGATCGACCATATACCTGGGCCGTCTGCCACCGATAAACATCGACTTTGAGCAGGATACACAGTAGACGAGGATATCATCGACCGGCATCTCAGCCGCCTTCGCTTTCATCTGCTCTATCACCTGTGCCGTCGGCAGGTTCCCGAAGAATGTATCGCCGCAGCAGGTGCTTTTCGTCCCCGTCTTCTCAGGCTCGATGATAGATATGTTCATTCTTTCCGCAACCGTGCGGACCGCGCGGTGAACCCGCTCCTGGTTTCTCGTGGGACATGCGTCGATGACAGTCATCTCCTGTGACCGATAGTCAGGGAACGGGAATGTCTCGCTATCCGCCAGCATTTCCCACAGCGATACGGTCGAAGGATCCTCATAGTTCTCGCGGTATCGCCTGTCGCATCCAGGGCAGATGTTTATACCAGTTGTGTCAGATGGGATTTCCGGAGTGTGTCGGCAGCACGTGGCCAGCTGGTCCATGGCGTCATAATCCGCATTGAGGAAATCGTGAAGTCTCTCGACCAGGTGGGGCTTGTACAGGAATAGAGCGCATCCGGGGGCGAAGATATATTTCACCGCTTTCACTCCTTATCCCTTCATGAATACTTCGTCGGCATTTTCCGGAAAGATAATATTCCGGTCATGAGATCCTCCTGCCGGAACCGTTTAAAACAAGGCTCTCAACCGGGAATAGAACTCGTTTCGCACCCTCTCGACATGCAGGGCCTCAGCATAATCGATCTCGGCCGTGTCCTGCCGCTTGAACCTTTCAGGCTCGACCTGAAGGGAATAGGAATTGACCTGTCTTTCCCAGAACCAGTCAGCGCAGCACAACTGGATGTAATCCGGATCGATCTTCGTAATCCCTTGCAGGGTATCGATAAATCCTTTCCCGGCTTCGCTGTTATCAACACAGATACAGATATAGGCGATCCTGTATTCGATCATGCCTGAAATATCTGCTGTCGGGAGAGGTTCCAGATTGTGGGTATCACTGCAGCCTTCATATACGAAATGCCCGTAACAGGCCTGCATAGTGAAACAGTATGGCAGCTGGTTGAATGCGTTGATCAGATCGACGATCGGTTCATCGATCATATCTTCGCTCAGGCCTTTGAGAGCATTTCGCTTTTGATCCTCAAAATCAGGATTCTCGACGAGTTCTTTTATTTCCGAGTAGGTTTCCAATTGTACCGCGGATCTCCGCTAGTCCTGCTCCTCAGGATCTTCCTCGGGGAGCTCGAGCAGTTTCTTCGAGTCTACTTCGGGAAGTTTCTCCACTTCCTTCAGGCTCCTCTCGATTGCTCTGGTCCGTACTCCAGTCTTTTCAATCGTTCGCTTCGCCGTATCGAGTTGGTTGTCTAGCTTAATAAGTAGATTCCCAAACTTCTCGAACTCAGTCTTAACCGCCCTGAGGACCTTCCATACCTCGCTGGAACGTTTCTCGATGGCGAGCGTCCTGAACCCCATCCGCAGCGAGCTGAGAATCGCGGAGAGAGTCGTCGGACCGGCCACTACCACGCGCATATCCTGCTGGAGTTGCTCGACCACCCCGGACTGCCGCAGCACCTCGGCGTAAAGCCCCTCGGTAGGCAGAAACATGATCGCGAAATCGGTCGTATTGGGCGGATCGATATACTTATCCCTGATATCCTTCGCCGAGGAAAGCACCGAGTTCTTGAGGGCTGTAGCAGCCTGGTTGACTGCGTCGGCGTCTCCGGCTTCGGAAGCATCGACAAGGCGAAGGTAATCCTCCTGCGGGAACTTCGAGTCGATGGGAAGCCAGATGCAAGCATCGGGGTCGTCTTCGGGTCCGGGCAGTTTGATGGCGTACTCGACGCGCTCGGAAGAGCCCGGCCTGGTAGCGACATTGGTCCCATACTGGTTATGGGGCATAATCTGTTCGAGGATGTTGCCGAGCTGGATCTCTCCCCATGTGCCTCTCGTCTTGACGTTCGAGAGGACCTTCTTCAAGTCTCCGACGCCGATGGCAAGATTCTGCATCTCGCCTAGGCCCTTATTGACCGCCTCGAGATGCTCGCTGACCCGCTTGAATGATTCTCCAATACGATTTTCCAGTGTCTTTTGAAGTTTTTCGTCGACAGTCTCTCGCATCTTCTCGAGCTTCTTCTCGTTACTGTCCTGTATATCCTTGAGCCGCTCCTCGACCTTGTCCCTCATGCTGCCGAGGGCCTTCTCGTTCGAGTCGGTCAGCTCGCCGATCCTTTTCCCGATACTCTCCTGCCGCTCATTCTGATCCTTGCGCGTCTCGCCCATCAATCTTACGAGGGTGTTGGTCATCTCCTCACGGTTCTGCTTCATCTCTTCCCTGAGAAGTCGTTCCTGTTCGGCGTCACGGCCACGTCTCTTGTACGAGAAGATGATATAGAAGATTATATTAGCCGCGAAGATCGCGCCGATGATTATTAGAAATAGATAATCCAATGCCGCACCTCTTGGAACTGGTCGAATACCCCGTTACCTGTCCTGTATCGGTTGACATTAGATGATTTTCCGGCCGGTGTCAATTTACATGCTGAGTGTCAGGGAGGGTAAATCTGCTCGCCCTGTCGGCATGATGAGCCGCTTTTACCCGGATGCAGCGTGGTAGAAGTGGTTGGAGATCACCCAGGAATATGAATGAAGTAGAAACAGCCACGTGAAAAGGTAGATAAGCCAGTATCTCCTTCGGATACACTCGGTCGAAAACAGGTTGCGCAATACGAGGAACGTGACCGGCAAGGCAGCGGCGGCGAACATGTTCCAGTCTGAATGGACTCCCAGGGTGGCCTTCCATCCGAGGAAAAAGAGTCCCATGAATATCACGGCAACGATGAGATGCATATTCATGCTATCGAGCTTGATCCGCCCGAAGATAAGCTGGGGGATAAGAATGATCCACACCGGAACGAGAAGGAATGCCAGGTTCAACATCTGAAAATAGTACCCGGGGGAGGGATCGACGAGTCTCGGCCTGATGTTTCCACCATGGCCGAAAACGTGGCTGTGGAACCATAGATTCCTGATCGGCAGATCGTGGAGGTGGAAAAAAAGCAGCGTAAGCCCCACGATAGAACAGAACATCCCGGCAGCAATAATCAGGGACCGTTTCTCGTTCCGCTTTCTGGCGATATTGAAAAGTATCAGCAGGGAAGGGATAAGAAATCCGGCGAGCAGGTGAAATGTAAAGGCCGAGGCAAGCACCACAGACGGCACGATAATGTTTGTCCTGCCTTTGATGTAGCGCGACGAAACGACAAAGTATGCCATTATCAATGTCGCTGTTATCGTGTAATTCTCCACATCGCCAAAGAAGAGCTGCATGTACCCACCGGACACGCAAAGCGCGAAGGCGAGAACCGGCCGGTCGGGAAACATGAAGGAGCAGTAGTACATGAGCAGAAGGATAAAGGCTCCTCCAACGACCGACGAAAGTACCTGATACGAGAATTCAACGCTCCAGCCGAACAAGTGGTTCGTGTAGAACCAGAAACGTGAATGCAGGTAGAGTTCCCACATCTCATCGTGGGTGACGTGCGATCCGTGCAGAGGAATGTCCCTGGCAAATTTCTCTGCGAACATCTGTCCGTCGAAGTTGATGAACTGGTTTCGAAGAAGGAAAAAGATTGTGACAAGAAGCAGCGAGAATCCGACACGGAACCAGGTATTGCGGAAGATCCGGACGGACAGACCACTTATCCTGTCAATCGAACCGGGTGAGAGTGCCCAGCGAACCAGCAGGACGGCACCCGGTATCAACAACCCTATGAGTACGCAGGGGACCTCGAAACAGCCAAACTGGGAGAATCCGAAAAGTGTCTCCCGGGTCCGCTCCCCTCCCCCGTTCAAAGCAGGCAGAACCAGGCCGGACAGCAGATAAACGAGTGACAGGGCAAGGAAGATCGCGAAATACAGACGTGATTCTCCCGCGGTACAATTGCCTTCTGATCCTGACTTGCTCATGGCAGCCCCACTTCAACCTGCTGCAGCTCAAATAATGCTCTTGCCGTCCGGGTGGGCAGAGCAAACATTTCCATACAATAATCGAATATGTTTTAACTTGATAAATATTATCGCATTTATGTGCTTACAGAGTTGTTTTGCCGCTTCTGAAGGGGCGATCGGCCAAAAGGCGACCTGATCGATCGACCACATCACTCTTGTACCACAGATATGGCGTGCATGCAACCATATATACATCCATTAAGCGCCCCGGTTCTTTCCAGGCGCTATCTCATGTCAGTAGATGCTGCAGATACTCGCTTCCACGTTGTGCTCGCGGCAGGTCGATCTCGAGATCGAGAAGAGGCATCGTATCGAGTTCTTTCAATCTCCCGGCCAGGGCCCCAAAGTCGAAGGTCCCCTCCCCGGGCGCCAGGTGGTCATCCGACAGGCCGTCGTTGTCGTGAAGGTGCATGGCGACGACACGGTCGCCGATCATATCCCACCACCTGGTGATCCCAAGATGCGAGAAGGCGTTGACGTGGCCCGTGTCGAGGCAGAATCGCACCTCGTCGCCGGGGAGCATATCGGCGAGGTGCAGCATGATCTCGGGACGGTCGTCCCAGGTGTTCTCCAGCGCCAGGGTCACTCCCAGTTTCTCGGCGTGCTCGACGATCCTGGGCATCCGCTCCGCCCAGTTTCTCATCCAGTGCCTTCTTCCGCCCCTCGAGAACTGGGGCAGGTAGCCGGTGTGCATCACCATAACACTGCCGCCCAGCGCCGCAGTCGCTTCCAGCCCGATATTGAGACAGTCGGCGGAATACTCTGAAAGACAGATATCGAGACTGGCGATGTCGAGACCGAAGAAGGGGCCATGGGTAAAGGTCTCCAGGGAATGCTTCCCGAGCCGGTCCCTCATCTCCGCGAACTTCGACATCGGGGCCTTCGCCAGGTAGTCGGCCTTTGTCATCCGTACCTCAGGGCAGAACCCGGCGCCGACGACTTCGTCGAACATCTCGTCGAACCTGCTGAGAGGGACACTGAGGAAGAATCTCATCACTGCTCCGGTCTGAATCTGAACGGGGTCAACGCTGTGCTTGACCTGCGGGCTACCCGTGTATATCCTACGGACATATTGCCAGATATCTACTATCAAGACAAGGAGAGTGACAGTCCCGATGAGACTCGTAGAGTGCGTACCCAACTTCAGTGAAGGCCGCGATCTGGCCAAGATCGATGAGATCACCAATGAGATCAAGGGCGTGGAGGGCGTCAGGCTCCTCGACGTCGATCCGGGCAAGGACACCAACAGAACGGTCGTGACTATTCTCGGGACACCAGACGAGGTCGTAGAGGCTGCCTTCAGAGCGATACGTAAAGCCGCCGAAGTGATCGACATGTCGAAGCACAGCGGCGCGCACGCGCGGATGGGCGCCACCGACGTATGTCCCTTTGTCCCTGTCAGCGGGATGACTATGGACGACTGCGCGGAGCTTGCCAAACAGCTCGGCAAGCGTGTCGGTGAAGAGATCGGCATCCCTGTCTACCTGTACGAATATGCCGCGGCGACGCCGGAGAGGCAGAACCTCGCCAATATCAGGGCCGGGGAATATGAGGGCCTTGAGGCGAAACTGGCCGATCCCCACTGGAAGCCCGATTTCGGGCCTGCCGAGTTCAATACCGGCGCCGGGGCCACAGTGATCGGCGCGAGAGAATTTCTCATCGCCTACAATGTCAACCTCAACACACGGGACACGAAGGTCGCCAAGGAGATCGCCTTCACTATCAGGGAAATGGGGCGGCTGAAGCGGGACAAGGACAACAAGATCGTCCGTGACGATGACGGAAAAGCCGTCAGGGCTCCCGGCATCTTCAAGGAATGCAAGGCGGTCGGATGGTACATGGAGGATTTCGGGCGGGCTCAGGTATCGATAAACCTGACGAACTACAAGATCACTCCCCCCCACCGCGTATTCGATGAGTGTGAACGTATCGCGGCCGAACTTGGCGCGCGCGTTACCGGTTCCGAGCTTGTCGGCCTGATACCGCTCGAGGCTTTCCTCGAGTCGGGCAGGCACTACCTCAAGAAGATGGGCAAGACGACCGGCGTCCCCGACACCGAACTCGTCCACACCGCCATACTCTCTCTCGGGCTCGGCGACCTCTACGAGTTCGAACCGGACAAAAAGATCATCGAGTATTTCATGAGGCGCGATGACAGCCTCGTCGGGATGACGGCGACTCATTTCACCGACGTCCTCTCGACAGACTCCCCGGCGCCCGGCGGCGGGAGTGTCGCGGCGCTCTGCGGTGCACTGAGCGGAGCTCTCACAGCGATGGTTGGAGCGCTTACGCACGGCAAGAAGGGGTACGAGGAAGCTTTCGATGAGATGGAGCGCGTCGGCGTCGATGCTCAGAAGCTCAAGATCGAGTTCCTCGCCGACGTCGACCGTGACACAGACGCGTTCAACAGGGTGATGGACGCGATGAGGATGAAGAAAAAGACCGACGAGCAGAAGGCCGCCAGGGCAGCCGCGATAGAGGAGACCACGAAGCAGGCGACGCTCATCCCGATGAATGTCCTGAGGCGGACAAAGGATGCCGCGGAGCTGGCACGTGTAATGGCTGAAAAGGGTAATACCAATTCTGCAAGCGACGCCGGCGTAGCGGCACTGGCCGCGCGTACCGCGGCGGAAGGCGCCTACCTCAACGTCATAATCAACCTTCCGGGCATCGAGGACGAGGAGTTCAAGTCCACGATCTCGAAAGAGGCGGGCGAAGTAAGGGCCGATGTAGTCGCGCATACCGAAGAGACCGTCGCGTTGGTCGAAAAGGCTCTTGCTGCCGATTGATTAAAATTCGAAGAAGGGGACGGAAACCTGGAATCAGGGAGATGAAATTGCTTACTCTCGATACGGGGACACTCGCTCCCCATATGACTGAAGACGATATTAAGAACGGGATGCCCGGGGCCATCGAGGCCCTGGGCTCTCTTGTAGATGGTACGGGCCCGGGATCAGACATGCTCGGCTGGATGGCTCTCCCATGCCTTCCCCAGGGAGATATCGGGCAGATCCTCGATGCCGGCAAACGGATCCAGGACCAGAGCGACTGTCTTGTCGTCGTCGGCATCGGCGGCTCCTACCTCGGTGCCAGGGCCGGCATCGAAGCGCTCAAAAAGGATGCCCCTTTCCCTGTCCTCTTCGCAGGCAACTCACTCTCTCCCGAATATCACGCGGACCTGCTCGATTATCTCGAAGGGAAGCGCTTCTCGATATGCGCGATCTCGAAATCGGGAACGACGACAGAGCCCGCCATCGCTTTCAGGCTTCTTCGAAACCGCCTGATAAAGGATTGCGGAAGGGACGGGTGCAACCAGAGGATCGTAGCTATAACCGATCCCGTCAAGGGAGCCCTCCGGCAGATGGCCGGAACGGAGGGGTGGAAGATATTTCCGATATCCCCCGATGTGGGCGGACGCTTCAGTGTCCTCTCCCCCGTAGGACTTCTTCCGTTCGCCGCAGCCGGACTCCCTATCGGTGACCTTGTCGGCGGCGCGTGCGACGGACTCGACCGCTGGACGAGGAAAGAACCGGGGAACGAGGCGCTTCGGTACGCCCTTTCGAGGGCGCTCCTGCACAGCAGGGGATTCGAGATCGAGGTCCTCTCCACGTTCCACCCGGAACTCTCGTGGGTCTGCGAATGGTGGAAACAGCTCGCCGGAGAATCTGAGGGCAAGGAAGGCAAGGGGCTCTACCCCGCCTCCACGGTGATGACCACCGATCTTCATTCGCTCGGGCAGCTTCTCCAGGAAGGTTCGCGCAAGATCCTCGAGACATTCCTCGTCTCGAACCGGCCGAACAGAGATATCGAGATCCCGACTGATTCCGAGGATCTCGACGGACTCGAATATATCGCGGGCAGATCGCTGTCCGAAGTAAACCGGAAGGCCTATGAGGGAACGAAGGCGGCGCATGTCGCCGGCGGGCTTCCCGCGATGACACTGGAACTCGAAAGGATCACTCCGGAGGCGATCGGCGCGCTGTTCATATTCTTCGAACTGGCGATAGCCGTATCGGGAAGGCTGACAGGGGTCAATCCTTTCGATCAGCCGGGCGTCGAGGAATACAAGACGAGGATGTTCAAGCTTCTGGGAAAGCCGGGATATTGATATGAAAAGATATATTCACCTGTATGCGTTTATGATCGTTCTTCTTTTCTGCCTTCTCTCTCTCCCCTCATGCGCCCGGGACGCAGAGCCTTTCGTCAAGCAGTCCTTCCTGATGGGCACGAGGGGTACGATAACGATCTACGGCCTTGCCGATGAAGAGGCTGGAACGGCCGCGGCAGAAGCGTTCAGCGAGATGCACCGTATCGAATCGGTGATGAGCACATGGAAAGAGGACAGCGAGATATCGAGGCTCAACAGGGACGGACAAAACCAGCCGTTCAAGGTCTCGAGGGAACTCTTCCTGCTGATCAACAAGATAATCCAGTACAGCAGGGATACCGGCGGGGCTTTCGACGTCACCGCCAGGCCGGTCGTCAGACTCTGGGGATTCCAGGGAGGCGAACCGAAACTGCCCACCGACCAGGAGTTGTTTGACGCGATAAGAAAGATCGGATGGCGGAAGATAGTCCTCGATGCGGCGGATACCAGCGTGACACTGCACGGGGGAGCCACGATAGATCTCGCAGGCATCGGGAAGGGATACGCTGTGGACCGCTGCGTCGGTATCCTGAAGGAACACGGGGTCGAGAGCGGACTGGTCGACCTCGGCGGAAACATGTTCGCGATCGGAACGCCTCCCGGACGCGAGGCCTGGTCGATCGGGATAAGGGATCCGGAGGATTCAGGCGGCGTCGTCGGCAAACTGCTCATCAGAGATGAAGCGGTCGCGACATCAGGCAATTACGAAAACTTCGTGACGATCGAGGGAAAGAAATACGGGCATATCGTCGATCCTCGCACCGGCCGGACGGTCGATCACGTGCTTGGCGTAACGGTCATCACCAGGACGGCGACGGAATCCGACGCCCTCTCTACTGCGCTGTTTGTCCTCGGTTATGAAGAAAGCATGAATCTAAGCGAGACCTTCCCCGGGATCAGGGCCGTCTTCGCCCTTCCGGGAGATACATTTGAGTTTGTCGGTAATTTCGGCGGAAAACTAGAGTTGTTCGACTGACCGGTGATTAAAGGAAAGGGGACCGTGAATGAGAAAGTACATCCTCATCAGCGTGCTCACCCTGTCATTCATGGCAGGCGTCGTGTTCGCCGGACAGGAAGAAGAGGCGGATACCGTCAAAACTTTATCCGAAAGCGATAAACTCGAGGCCAGGGTGATGAAGACCCTGAATGCAAACTGCGCCTCATCTACCTGTCATGGAGGCAAGAGTCCGAAGATGAAACTGAGCCTTGAGGCGGATGACATCCCGGAAAACATGATCGATGTGCCAAGCCAGCAGAACGGCGAACTGATGCTCATCGACACAAAGGACCCGTCACAGAGCTACCTTCTTCTGAAGATGACCGGCGGCGAAGGGATGAAGGGCAAGAAGATGCCTGTCATGATGCCTCCTATCAAGGATGATGATATGAAAGATATCATGACATGGGTAAGGGGATTCGCTGCCCCCGCGGAGGAAGAGGAAGATGACGAATGAACATGAGGGATCGATCCGCGGCGAGCTGGCTTCCCTGATACTTCTATCGCTCGGCGGCCTTCTGATGCACTGGCGCTATCACCCGATCCCACTTCCAGGGGCCCCCTCCAACCACGCCAACACCGTTCCATTTATCCTCGGCCTGGCCGGGGTGATCATCGTGCCGCTCCTTCTCTCAAGACAGAAGACATGGCTCGCCGGTTATCTCATCAACGGATTCGCCGTTATCACAGGGGCCGTGATGATGGGATACCTCGGAGTATCGGGCTGGGGCGGAGTGCCGGGCATCGAGACGATCGTGTTCGACAGCATGCTTCCTGTCATACTGCTTTCGATCCCCAAACTTATCATAGGACAGAGGATTCTCCGGCATTACAGGCCCGGAGGTATGGGCAGGATGTTCACGCCCCTCTGGTGGACGCGCCACTTCATTTACGTCTCGGCGGTCTTCATCGCCGGGAGACTCCTGGGAGGTTGAGAGATGAAGAATCTTCGCAGGGGAACCGCAGGATGGTGGATGCTGCATGCCGCGGCGATCGCCGCATTCTTCCTGCTGGGAATGTTCACGAGCTTCTAATGCAAAGGGCCGGGATGACTCCCGGCCCTCTTGTTTTTCCTGTATATATCAACGCTACTCGGAAGACGGCTCTTCCTTCGAGGAGAAGTCGAACCACTTCGTGTGGATAACGCAGGTCGAACAGTCGTGCTCCTTGTGGATGACCGGCTGACGCCCGCTCTTCTTGGCCATGGCGATCTCGGCCTTGTTCATCAGCCCGAGAAGGAGGCCGAGTACGATAAACGCGCCCGGAGGCAGGATCATCAGCAGCAGAGGCAGGTAGCCGTCGCCGAATACCGATATGTTGAAGATCGTGCCGTTACCGATAAGCTCCCTGATCGCTCCAAGTACCACGAGCGACAGGGTAAATCCGAATCCCATCCCGAAGCCGTCGATGATCGACACCCCGATAGGATTCTTGGAAGCGAACGCCTCCGCCCTGCCGAGGATGATGCAGTTGACCACGATCAGAGGGATGAACAGGCCCAGGCTCTTGTGCAGGGCGTGGAAGTATCCGTTCATCACGAGGTCGACGATAGTCACGAATGTCGCAATCGTGACGATGTACGCGGGAATACGGACCTTCTTCGGTATGAACTTCCTTATCGAGGAGATCACCATATTGGAGCATACCAGCACGAAGGTAGAGGCGAGCCCCATTCCAAGACCGTTCTCGGCGGAGGTAGTGACTGCCAGGGTCGGGCAGAGGCCGAGGACCAGCCTGAATACCGGGTTCTCGCTCCAGAATCCCTTTATGAACTCATCCCATGCCTTCATTCCTGCACCTCCCCTTCCACTTCGTCTTCCTCGACAGTCGCCGAATCGACTTCAGCGGGGGTGTTCTCCACTGCTGCCGGCTCGAAGATCTCGGCCCTGTGCACCTCGAAGAGCTTGAGCCCCCTCGCCGCCGCCCTCGTTATCGCCCGCGAGGAGATAGTCGCGCCGGTGATCGGGATGAATGTCCCGCCGTCCTTTGTGACCTCCCACAACTCGGGGTTCTCGAGGCTCTTTCCCTTGTACTGCCCGGTGAAATCGGCAGACTCGATCTTTGCTCCGAGCCCCGGCGTCTCGAGATGATTCAGGACCATCAGGCCCTGCATGACGCCTTCACCATCGACACCTATCATGAACACGATATCTCCGGAGTATCCATCGGGAGCCGTGAGCGAGAATGCCGCCCCCGTCACCGTTCCGTCCTTTCGGCCGCGGAAGACCTCCAGTGAATCGTCGTCTTCAAGGGCTATCGTGAGCATGTCCTTGTCCGGCTCATTGTCGTAAGGGGGCAGAACGCTGCGGACAGCGCTCATCTTCTCTTCGAGAAGCGCCTTGGCGATCGGCTCGGCGGTCTGCTCATTGACAAACGCGAGAACGCCTGCCGAGACCGCGGCGATGATGGTGAGGACGAAACACAAACGGATGATCTCTTTCATTCCTTGATAACCTCCACTACGCTGCGGCCTTTTTAGTGTCCGCCGCCCCGAAAACCTTAGGTTTCGTATAACGGTCGATAAGCGGTGTCGCGGCATTCATCAGAAGGATCGCGAAACTCACGCCCTCCGGATACGCACCCCAGAGCCTTATCAGTACCGTGATGACGCCGCATCCGGCGCCGAATATGAGCATTCCTTTTCTTGTCACGGGGCTCGTCACGTAATCGGTCGCCATGAATATCGCGCCGATGAAGAGACCGCCGGTAATGACGTGGAAGGAAGGATTCGCGTAATGCATAGGATCGATCAGGTAGAAGAACCCGGTCATCGCCCAGACAGCGCCGATGAACATCACCGGTATCCGCCACGAGATGACTCTCTTCCAGATGAGGAAGAGCCCGCCGAGAGCGAGCAGGATCACCGACGTCTCTCCGAGACAACCAGCCCTGTTGCCGATCAGCAGGTCGATTATCTGTTCTTTCCCGAAAGCAATATCGATATGGCCGAGCGTCGCGAGGCTTTCCTTCATCTGGGCAAGGGGAGTCGCAGTCGTCACGGCATCGGTCCCGAACCTCGAGTTGGTCACCCACTTCGCCGTCATATGGACAGGGAAAGATATCAGCAGAACGACACGGCCTACCAGTGCCGGGTTGAACGGATTGTACCCAAGCCCGCCGTATAGCTGCTTCGCGATCACGATGGCGAAGAGGTTGCCGACAACTATCAACCACCAGGGCGAAGTCGACGGCAGGTTCATCGCCAGGAGCAGGCCCGTCAGGGCGGCGCTGCTGTCGCGCAGCGTGATGGGCCTTTTCATGACCTTCTTGGAGATCGCCTCGAAGATCAACGCCGACGCGATCGAGATAACGATCACCCTCAGCGCGTCGAGCCCGAAGATATAGATCGAGAAGAGCGCGGCCGGCGCCAGCGCGATTATCACCAGCCTCATTATCTGTGCGACGGTGCGACCATCGTGCATGTGAGGCGAGGAGCTTACGACAAATCTCGGCCCGACCTCAGCCTTCTTCGGCTTCGGTTTGGGAGGGGCTGCGGGCTTCTCCTCAGGCGTTTTTCCTTCCATATTCTCTTCCAAAGGGACCTCCAGGTCTCAACGGCCGGTCATCAGCCGGCTTTTCTCTGCAGTTTTCTTACCTCGGCCTTCGCCCTTCTGAAATGGTGCACCATCGGTCTTCTCGACGGACACACGTAGGCGCAGCAACCGCATTCTATACAGTCCATTATGTTATATTCAGCTGTATCCTCGAATCTCATCCTCTCGGTGAATATCGAGAGTGCCGAGGGATTGAGCCGCATCGGGCAGGCGTCGAGGCAGCGGGCGCACCTGATGCACGCATCGCTCACGAACTGGGCGACCTCTTCCTGCTTCAGGATCACGAGTCCGCTCGTGCCCTTCGTCACCGCCGCTTCGAGAGAGTACTGCGCCACGCCCATCATCGGCCCACCGTTGATGCACTTGGCTGCGCCGCCCTCGAGCCCGCCGCAGAACTTGACGAGGTCCTCGAACTTCGTCCCGACCCGCGCGAGTACGTTATTCGGTTCCTTTATCCCGCTGCCGGTGACGGTTACGACGCGCTCGATCAGCGGCCTGTTGAACCGCACCGCCTCATACGCGGCAAGGGCTGTCCCGACGTTCTGCACGAGGACGCCTACATCCATCGGCAGCCCGCCGGCCGGCACTTTCCTCTTCGTCAGGGCATATATGAGCTGCTTCTCCGCGCCCTGCGGGTATATGACATCCATCGCCGCGACACTGAAGTCGTCGCGTCCGGCGACAGCCTTTTTCATCGCGTCGATGGCGTCGGGCTTGTTCTTTTCTATGGCTACTATGACCTTGCCGACTCCGATCACCGCGGCAAAAAGAGCCGCACCGTCGAGGATACCTTCGGTGTGCTCGAGCATGAGCCTGTGATCGGCAGTCAGGTAGGGTTCGCACTCGGCGCCGTTAATCACGAGAGTGTCCATCTTCTTATCCGCCGGCGGCGAGAGCTTTACATGGGTCGGGAATGTCGCTCCACCCATACCCACGATCCCGTTGTCATGTATGATCTCTTTTATCTTCTCCGCGTCGAGCCCCTCGCTCGATCTCTCGACATTGCACCCCTCGAACCACTCGTCGTTTCCATCGGGGATGATCACTGCCGCGGGAGCGTCTGCGCCAACCGGTGAGGGGTGTATCCCTACCGATTCTATTGTTCCTGATGTCGGGGCGTGTACAGGTGTTGATACGAATCCGCCCGATTCGGCGATTACCTGTCCCTTTTTCACCTCGTCGCCCTTCTTGACGACAGGCTGCGAGGGCGCGCCGAGATTCTGTCCGAAGAAGACGATGAGCTTCTCGGGCATCGGCACTTCTACTATCGCGCACGAGTCAGCCAGGCCCTTGTTATACGATGGATGAACGCCTCCGAAGAACTTGCCGCTTCCCATTACGCATCACCTCCCGCCACCGCCGCGGGCTCTTCGCCTGCCGCGACCTCCCCGGTAAAAACAATCGTGTTCATCGGGCATTCCGCCGCGACTTCGGCCGGTATCTCGAATCCGTAATCGACGACCGCAAGGAAGTTGTCCATCGCTATGGCACCTTCAGGCGCGGCCTTGACGCACTTCATGCAGCCGATGCAGGCCACCTTGCAATGCTTCCTCGCCGCTCCGCCCTTGTCATGCGAGCTGCACAGGATATGGAGTTCCCTTTTCGCCGGGACCATCTTGATTATACCTTTGGGGCATGCAGCGACACATTTCGTGCAACCAGTGCACTTTTCCGGATCCACCAGCGCGAGGCCGCCGGGCAGCATCTCTATCGCACCGAATGGACAGACACCGGCGCAGGTTCCCTGACCGAGGCAGCCGTAGGTGCAGGCCTTGTCCCCGCCGAATACGAGCGCTGCCGAGTTGCAGTCGTATACACCATTGTAGAAAAAACGTTTAGCAGCTACATGGTCGCTCCCATTGCAGAGCACGAGGGCCACTTCCCTGTCCGCCCCGCCGGCGAATTCCATGCCCATGATGACGGCGATAGCCTGTGCTACCACTTCGCCTCCGACCGGGCACGCGTCCACGTCGGCTTTTCCTTCCGCGATACGCTTGGCAAGCTCCGAACATCCCGGAAGGCCGCAGGCGCCGCAGTTGGCACCGGGTAGAGCTTCCTCGATCGCTTCCGCCTTCGGATCGCTGGGAACGGCGAATACCCTCGCCGCAATAGCCAGCCCGAAAGCGGCCAGTAGAGCAAGTGCCGCAAGTGCGATAACAGCGGTGATCATCTTTTTTACATCCTCCACGGAATCGTTTTAATGTCTATCATCAGCGCGGGCAGGCCTAAAGCTTGACCAGCCCGGTAAATCCCATGAACGCGAGAGAGAGAAGCCCGGCGGTTACCAGGCCTATCGCCGTTCCCCTGAACGGAATAGGCGTGTCGCAGAGTTCGATCCTCTCTCTCAGGCCGGAGAAGAGGATCATCGCGACACCGAAGCCGATAGCGGCGCCGACGCCGAAAAGGGTCGTCTCTATCAGGGTGAACTCTTTCTGGATATTGAGAACGGATACGCCGAGTACGGCGCAGTTGGTAGTGATCAGGGGCAGGAATATTCCCAGCGCCTTGTAGAGCCCCGGGCTGAGTTTCTGAAGGACAAGCTCCACGAGCTGTACGAGGCTTGCGATTATGAGGATAAAACTCACCGTCTGGAGATAGGTCAGGCCGAACGGAACGAGGACGTAATGATAGATCAGCCACGTCACCACCGAGGCCATCGTCATCACGAAAAGTACCGCGCCGCTCATACCCGCAGCGGTCGAGACCCTCTTCGAAACACCCAGGAACGGGCATATACCGAGGAACCTCATCAGTACGAAATTGTTTACCAGTACAGCGCTTATAATGATTATGACGAGCTTGGGCATCGTTCACCTGCCATCTTTTCCAGGATATCTTTCAATTCTCTCCAAATTGTGGATATAAACGGGATTAAGGTAATACAGATACCGCAGGAAATCAACCTTTTACGGGGAATTATTTAAATGTCAGGGGTATTCTGGTTCGTTGACGAATCGAAACCCATGTATTACATTCAGATGGCGTGACATGGGGCATTCCGGCCGGGGGCGAGTCGCCGAGGACCGGACCAGCAGCAGCGGCATGACTTCAAAAGGGCCCCCGTTCATATTTTGCCGGAGATCTGATGGAATTCCGTGTAATAGACAGGAAATCGCTCGATGTACCCGCATGGGAAGCGCTGACCAAGGACGCGTCGTTCTTCCACACATATCAGTGGGTGGATACCTGTGTCGACGGGCTGTCTCCCGGCTCACGCGCCGAGTTCCTCTGTGGTTTCGAGGACGGCAGCCTGGTCGCGGGGATGCCGGCCGTAATAACGAAGCAGCTCCTGTTCAAGTCGTTCTACTCGATGCCCTATGGAACATACGGCGAGGTGATCCTTGCCGAGGGAGTGAATGGAAATACGCGGGATGAGTTCTACGTACATCTCGTCAGGTACCTGAAGAACGGAAAATTCTCCAGGATCTCGATAACCGATTTCGACCGGAACCTCTCCGAACTCGTCGAACCCTTTCTAAGGCACAAGAACGTCTTCACGCATATCATCCACGTCGATGAAGTAAACGGCCACACACCTCCCGACAAGAAGATCAACGGGCACATCCGCTCCGGACAGCGGGCCGACACCGAGATCTGCCGCGTAAGGAACAGGGATCAACTGAACGATTTCTACAGGCTGTACGAGATGACCGAAAAGAGGCACGGGTCGATCCGCAACCTCTATACGAAGCATTTCTTCGCCAGTGTGCTGAAGCACCTCGGGGATTCCGAGATGATGAACTGGACATGCCTTAATACGGACGGGGAGATGATCGGCTCGAGGATCAATTTCATGTACAATGGCTCGATGTTCAACTGGCAGACGGTCTGGAACTACGAATACCGGCATCTCAAACCGAATCACGTCCTTCTCTCCGATTCGATCCAGCTTGCGGAAGAGAAAGGGATCCGCACGATTAATCTCGGCTCCTCCCCCCCCGATGCGCACTCTCTTATCGACTACAAGGAGCGCTGGGGCGGCGAGAAGGTCGAATACGACTCCTACCTCTCCGACTCATGGTTCCGCAAGTTCTTTGGAAGGCTTTCAGGATAAAGATCAGAGTCCGCGCACCCATTCGGGCCGAAGGTGTCCGTCCGGATCGTCGAGGGCGCGGTCTATCTCGTCGAGAAGCGCCGCCTTGTCCTTGAGCAACGTCCCGCTAAGGGCGAGATAGTTCGAGGCGTGGTTGCTTCTGAATATGCACTTGGCCGTCTCGAGGCCGGCTACGAGTTCGCGAAGTTCGTGGATATCGTCGATCGCCGAGTTCCATTCGAACCCATCCCCCATCGACGCCGCGTAGCTCTCCTTCCAGGGACCGAGCATCAGCGTCAGGGCCGAAAGGTAACGAGGCTGGATGCGGTTGAGGAGTTCAGCTGTTCTCCGGGCATGACGCAGACTTCCCTCACCCTTTCCGGCGAGTCCGAGTATGACGGTAACCGAGAGCTTGATCCCCGCGTCGGAAGCCCGCGAGCACCCTTCGGCCATCTCGTCCGGCGTCGCCCCTTTGTTTATCTTCACCAGCAGTTCGGGGTCGCCTGTCTCTACTCCGTAGTAGAGGATCGACAACCCTTTCTCCTTCAGCCCTCTCAGTTCATCAACTGTCTTGTTGAGCAGATTCGCCGGATTGGCGTAGGCGGTCACCCTCTGCAGCTGAGTGAAGGAAGCACTGAGCCTGTCGAGTATCCTTTCGAGCCGCCCGGTCGAGAGCACCATAGCGTCCCCGTCGGCGAGAAAGATCCTCCTCGAGTCCGGATACGCCGCCGCTGCGACCTCGATTTCCTCGAGAAACTGTTCCTCCGACTTAACACGGAACCTTTTATCTTTATACATGTAACAGAAGGCACAACCGTTGTGGGAACATCCGAGGGTCGCCTGCAGAATCAGTGAGCGGGCCTCACTGGGGGGCCTGTAGAGAGGAATGTCGTATTCGATAAGCATAATAACTGTCAAAAATTTTTTACAAATATTTCTTTATTATTCTTGTAAGCGATGATAAAGTTCAGTTGATTATAGTTACAAATACTGGCCCGGACAAGCATCAATCTGTTCCCGGGTCCGTGGGAAGGCGCTCATGATCGTCGGAGTGGGAATCGACTCGGTATCTATCGGCCGTATCGCCCGGCTGATAGAGAAATATGGAAAACGATTTCTCGAGAAGATCTTCACGGAAGACGAGATCGCCGAGGGGCAGGGGCGCAGGGACAATGCTTCGTATTTCGCGGTCCGGTTCGCTGCCAGAGAGGCTTTTTTCAAGGCACTCGGCACCGGCTGGGGGAGGGGGATCTCGCTCAAAGAGGTCAGTGTGATTAGGGAGGAATCGGGGAGACCACTGCTGTCTCTCTCGGATCGTGCGCTCGAAGCCGCCGAATCCCGGGGAACATCGACCACACATCTTAGCCTGTCGCACGAAGCTGGCACAGCACAGGCAATCGTCATACTGGAAGGAGGCCAGAAATGAATGAAGTACCGAAGAGCATGATCGGAGTAAGCGGAAAGCTGTTCGTCAACTCCATGCTCCTTCGCGAGGGCATCCCGACCCAATTCGGCAAGAACGGGTTTGATCTCGTCGTCAACCTTACAAGGCCGAAAAGGAAATGGACGATCCTCGTCACGACCAATCTGCGTCCAAAGAAGGCCGGAGGAAAGGGCAAGATGGCTCTCGACTGGTGGGTAGCCGTCGATAATCCGGCCGATTTTGTGGCATGCGTAGACCTCAGCACGTTGAGGACATGGATATTTTCACGGGCCGAATACGAAAAACTCTCGCAGCAGAAGGCCGGCGGCAAGTATCATCTCTACATGTACACGAAGAAAGCGGTCGCGCTCAGAGGCAAGAAGAACATGAAGTTCGATTACGAGTTCGAGCCTTACCGGCTGGAGAACAGGATCCACCGGGGAGTATTCGACAAGTAGTCCATCGGCCGCCGAACTTTCTCGACGGGAAACTTTTCAGCCGCAATGGCAATTGTAAACGAATTTGGATGGTCCGTGTCCAGAGAGTCGATGTTCGACTCATGTCTGAGACGGTACTATTTTCATTACTACCTGAGCTGGGGGGGCTGGGAACGGCATGCCCCCAGGATAGCCAGGGAGGCGTTCAGGCTCAAGCGCCTGACCTCCCTCCCGCTCTGGCGCGGCCAGCTTGCCCACTACATTGCCACCAAGGTACTCGCGTCCCTCAGGGCCAAGGGCAGGATACCGGCTTTCGAGGATGTGAGCCGTTATACACTCGAGCGGTTCGAGACCCAGCTCGAGTTTTCGAGTTCAAAAAAGTATCTCACAGAACCGAAGAAAAAGGGCGGCAGGCTCAATATCGACTGGCTTGCCCTCTTCGAGCACGAATACGACCGGCCCCTGCCTCCCGAGAAACTTGAGAAGACCAGGAACGAATGCCTCACCGCCATGAAGGGACTCCTCGAAAGCGATATCCTCGCGGCGATCGCTGAGACAGATACTGACGGCTGGGCGATCGAGAATATCGACCTCGCCGAATTCGCGCAGGTCTTCGACTTCGAGGGAGCAAAGGTCTTCGCCAAGACTGATTTCATGTACCGGGGCACAGACGGGTCGTTCAACATCGTCGACTGGAAGACATTCAGCAAAAAGAACACTGGAGCCGGCAAGGAAGGAAAGGCCCGCGTACAACTCGGTGTCTACGGCTATTACGCCGTCTCGATCCTGGGCGAACCGCTGGAGAGGATAAAGCTGCTCGAAGTGAATCTTCTCGACGGCGGTGCAGCCGTCGAGTACAGTATCTCGAACGATGACCTGGAGGAGTTCTACAGCCACATCCGCGGCGGTATCGACAAGCTGTCGTCGGTGCTGATCAAGGGAGACATCAAACGGAACGAGGCGGGCCCTCCCGACCTCTTCCCGAAGGTGGACAACGGGCTGTGCAGGTACTGCAACTTCTACCGTATATGCAAGGACGAGAACAACCCGGACAGGCTGCCATGAAGTCAAAGACCGTAAAATGGATGGAATTTCTCGCCAGGATCATAAGCGGTCTCTGGGCCGGGTTCTGGATCTTTTTCGCCGTATCATTGTCGGCGGCCGATTATAATTCGCGCGGAGGCGCTTCGCTGGGCGGACTGATCTTCCCCGTCCTGTTCACCGCCATACTTCTCCTCCTCGCATTGACCGCATGGAGATGGGTAAAAGCGGGCCGGATCGCCCTGCCTCTCGCGGGTCTGGCTGTATTTTTTCTTTACCCGGTCGTGGCGAATCATTTTCCCACTGCAAACAAAATTTTATTCATAGCTTCACTCGGCCTGCCCCCTCTCTCGGCAGGCGCACTGCTCATCACATCGTGGCGGCTCGACAAGGCATCACGCACTAACCGGAAGGCATCAAGTTGATGGAGGAACATACAGGCGGAGGCTCCGGGATGAATCTCTTCTGGGGTATCATATTCACCGCTCTCGCTTTCATGGAACTCTACCGCGGCATGTATATCATCGCCGGCGTGCCGGTCTGGGCCATCTGCCTCTTCTCCATCGGGATCGCCAATTTTCTGAAATTCCCCAGGATCGCCCTGGCCGTCGCAGGAGGCGAGGAACGGCTCCCTCTGATCAGAAGGATCGCCAATATCCTCAACGTCTCCGCCCTCGCCGTACTGGTCGTATCGATAGCTGTCGCCTACCTCGGATAGCTTCCTGAAAAAAATCTTCAGCACCCCCTTGACAAACTGCGACAGATGTCGCATATTAACTGCGACAGTTGTCACAGACAGTGAACGGAGGCAGGATGAACGATTCTCTACCCGATCTTTCCCGGCTCGAAATGATAATCCTCAAGAGGCTGTGGTCCCTTGGAGAAGGTACCGCCAGGGAGCTGCAGGAAGGCCTCGAGGGCGATCACGGATATTCGACCGTCAGAAAGATACTGGAGAGGCTCGCGGAAAAGGGCGCGATCGAAAAGGTCCGGCTCGACGGAAAGGCCTGGATCTACAGGTCGACAGTTCCCGCGTCGGATATTATCCGTAAGGAGATACGAAGGCTCCTTGACACCTTCTTCGACGGATCAGGCGCCCCGCTCGTCGCTCATCTCGCCGATATGGAAGCGGTATCGATCGAGGATGTAAGAGAACTCGAGAGCATGCTCGATGAACAGGCCGAGGGACAGGATACGGGAAAGGGGAAGAAATGATCGATCTTCTTACCGTTTTCTGGAAAGGCATGATCCTGCATCTCTGGCAGGTCACCCTCTTTCTGGGGATCCTCTTCCTGCTCGAGAAATGCCTGAGAAAGGCGCCGGCGCGCGTCACCAATACTCTCTGGCAGATCGGGCTGATACGACTCTTCCTCCCCGTCTCTCTCATCAAGGCAGCGGCTTCGTCCCTAACGCAATTGACAGGGACAGGGGGCGGGGTCATCGAGACTATCACTATCCCCGGAGCTGCAGCTCTGGAGACGATGGCAAACCCCGCTACGGTCATACAGGGGATCGACAGGGGCAGTTCCCTCCTCCCCGGGGCTGTGTTCGCCGGTATAACCATCATCTGGACGGCCACGGTTCTGACATTCCTCGTCCGGATGCTGTTCGACCTTCGGCGTTCATCGATCGGTCCGGCCGCCAGGCTGGGATCTCTCATCGATGACGAGGCAATGAAGCTCAGGATTATCTGTGAAGATTGCGGGATAAGCGCGGACCATGTGCTGCTGACAGACAAGAGGCTCATGCCCGGTGTCACCGGGGTCTTCAAGCCGAAGATCGTAGTCCCGAGGGACCTGATCATCTCCCTCGGCGACGAAGAGCTTACCGCTGTCCTGATCCACGAAGAAAACCACAGGCAGAGGAAGGACCCGCTCCGTTCGCTTGCAGCGAGACTGGGGCTGGCCCTCTTCCATTTCTACCCGCTGATCTACCCGGTACTGAGGCGCCTACACGCTACGGCGGAGTACGCCTGCGACGAGGTAGCGCTGAGTTCCGGGATCAGCCCGCGGACATACGCCAGGGCCTTCACGAGGACACTGCGTATCGGGCTCGCTTACGGCGGAGCGCACTATGCGGCAGCGGGCAGGGATGGATCCCTTCTGAAAAAAAGATTAAGAAGGATGTTCGAACCGAGGAGATACAAAATGACGTTTGCAAGCAGATCCATAATCGCGATCGCCGTCTTCGCCCTGGTAGCCGGCTTCCTCTTTCCCATGCCCTCGGCGGCCGAAGGCGAGAATATTCCGCCGAAGCTGATAAAGTCTGTAGAGCCCGAATACCCCAAGGAATGCCTGAAGGCGGGGTATGAGAGTAAAATCATCCTGGCGGTCCTGATCGACAAGGACGGCTCGGTCAAAAAGGCAAAGGTCGTCGACCCTGCCACCTTCGATACAGAAGACAAGAAATCGGAAGAAAAAGCCAAGCCAGACAATGCGGAGCTCCATAAGGCCCTTGAAAAGGCGGCCCTTCTCGCCGCCTACCAGTGGAAATTCGAGCCGGCCACAAAAGACGGGAAGCCAGTCGAAATGGAAGTGAAGGTCCCCATAGCGTTCAATCTCGATTAGGGGGTCCCGGAGGGAAAAATATCAGGTCGATTATCAAGGGTAGTGCTTGAACTTGGGCGCTGCCCTTATTATTTTCCCTCGAGGGGCCGCTTTGACACTTGAATCCGGCCGCCCATGATGTTATAAGACACATCACCAATTATAAAAATTCCACCAGGAGGTCATTGTGGCAATAGCACTGGACGGATCAGGACTGACAGTCGAAAAAGTCGTCCGGATAGCCCGGCACGGCGAAGAAGTAGAGATCCCCGAGCATGCTATCGCGGCTATCAAGAAATGCCGCGTGATGCTCGAGAAGAAGATCGAAGCTCACGAGATAATGTACGGTGTCAACACCGGGATCGGCGAGTTCTCCGAAGTAGTTCTCGACGATGACCAGATCCAGGATTTCCAGAAATATCTGATATACAACCACGCGGCCGGGATCGGCGATCCCGCTCCGATCGAGTATGTCCGCGGAGCGATGGCCGGCAGAATCAACGTGCTCGCGCACGGCAATTCGGGGTGCCGTCCCGAAATCCCCCTGACGCTTCTGGCAATGCTCAACAAGGGCGTCACACCGTTCGTCTGCCAGAAGGGATCGGTAGGAGCCTGCGGAGACCTCGCTCCCATGTCACAGATAGCACTGCTGATGCTCGGCGAGGGCAAGGCGTATTACAAGGGTGAGCTTCTCGACGGTAAAGAGGCCCTCGATAAAGCAGGTATCCCGGTACCGGGCCTTCAGGCCCGAGACGGCCTCGCCACGATCAACGGCTCAAACCTGCTGACCGCGATGAGCGCGATCATGATCTACGACACGGAGAGATGGCTGCAGCAGGCCGAGATAGCGGCTGCGATGTCGCTCGAGGCGCTGATGGCAAACATGAAGCCTTACAGCCCCCAGCTGCACAAGATCCGCGGGTTCGCGGGCGCGCAGCGCACAGCCGCCGCGATACGCAAATGTGTAGCCGAAGGTGACCTTGCCGAGGGACGCCAGAAGGTCAAGGTACAGGACGCCTACTCGATGCGTTCGACCCCGCAGGTGATCGGCGCGGCGCATGACGCTGTCGCGTACGCCCGTTCGCAGGTCGAGATCGAGCTCAACGGTGTCGGCGACAATCCGATATTCTTCCCCGACGAGGACCTGGCCATTTCCGGAGCCAACTTCCAGGGCTCGCCTGTCAGCCTGCCGATGGATATGGTCGGTATCGCTGTCACGATGGTCAGTGTTATGTCGGAGCGCAGGATGAACAGGCTCAACCACCCCGCGCTGAACGTCGGCCTCCCCGCATTCCTTACAAAGGGCGCAGGGATGTTTTCCGGCCTGATGCTCAGCCAGTACACTGCCGACACGCAGATCGTCGAGCAGAGGATCCTCTGCGCACCCGCCTCGATACAGTCGATTCCGGCCGCTGCGGACCAGGAGGACTTTGTGTCGATGGGGATGAATACGGCGATCAAGAACTTCCAGATCTTCGATAATGCCTGCGGCATCCTCGGGATCGAGCTCATGGCCGCTGCGCAGGCTCTCGATTTCAGGGAGTATTCGTTCGGCAAAGGCGTCACGAAGGCAAAGGAAGTCATCAGGCGCCACGTCGATTTCCTCGATATCGACAGGCCCCTCTATCCCGACCATACCGACATGAAGGAGCTCGTAAGATCGTGTGAGATCCTTGAAGAGGTCGAGAAAGAGATCGGCAGCCTTAAGCCGGAGTAGCCGGCATAGAACAGAACAGAAAAAGGGCGGGGTGCCTTGCGGCTTCCCGCCCTTTTCATATCTTCAGCTGGTTCGATTTTTCGAGGTCAGCTCTTCTCGTGAAGGATCGCCAGTACGGCGCCTTCAGTATTGTGAAGCTTCAGGACGTCGACGGTCATCATGACCTTCGGCCGGCTGGCTGTCCTGAAAGCGGCCTCGTAATGCTGAGGCACATCAACGTCGTGATGCGCACGGCGCTTTATGAAATCCCTGATCATTTCCATCGAATCGTTGTGACAGATGTCGATTATCGGCAGGTCGTTGAATTCAGCTATATCGCGCTCGAAGAGGTCCGCGAATTTCTGGTTGGCCTGTACTATCTTGTTACCCTTGTAGTAAGCTGCCGGCTCATCGAATTCCTCGAGACCCTGCAGCAGCATGTCCACGCACTGTTGCATTCCGCACTGCTCCCTTCTACTCGTACTCGTTGGATATGTCGCCCACTATACTCTCGAGGATATTTTCCAGGGTAATGATACCCATTGCCTTTTCGCCACTTGTGACAACGGCAAAGTGGAGCGGTTCACTCTTCATCCGGATCAGAAGACGTTCCGCGGATTCATCCTCGCTCACCATGAGCGGTGTGTGCATAACGGTAGCAAGTCTCTCGCCACCATCGAGTCCGAGCAGATCGAACAGTGAGATTATTCCTACGACGCTTCCGTCATTAGGCGAAACGAGCGGAAATCTCGAGAATGTATGCCTGTTAGCCTCTTCTATCACTTCATCGACAGACGCGTTGACAGGGAAGGAGATGACCCTGTCCATCGGGATCATCAACTCACGGGCACGCCTCGTCCCGAAGCTGAAGACACCGTCGATCATCCTTCTGTCCCGTTCCTCGAGGTCCCCCTCTACCTTGCCCCTCCTGTAGAGATAGACCAGGTCCTCCCGCGAGCCGAGCATATCGAATTTGCCGTCTCCGGCCCCGGTCAACCTCGACATCAGCTTCGCGAGAAGCGTCGCCGGCAGAACGAGCGGAAAGAGGATTATCGACATCACACGCAGGACAGGCGCGATTTTTATCGACACCTCGTCTGCGTGATAGAGGAAAGCCGACTTCGGTATGACCTCGCCGAATATCAGCAGGACAGGAGTCATGACGACTGTCGCCACAAGGCTGCCTGAGTCCCCGAAATGTCTTACGGCAAGGGCTGTCGCCAGGGCCGTACAGCTGATCACCGCGAGGTTGGTGCCCACGAGTACGATACTGAAGAAATATTCAGGCGTGCGCAGGAGCTTCTCGAGCAGTCTCGCCCTCCATGAGCCCTGGCTGGCCCTGCTGTGCAGCCTCACCTTGCTGCACGAGACAACAGCGGTCTCGGAACCGGCAAAGAAAGCCGCCAGAAGCATCGAGAGGATGATAAGTACCAGAGAGGCGTTCCCGCTCATCCCTCCGCCCCCTCTCCGAGCCGCTCTATCTTGATCTTCTCTACCCTGGTCCTGCCAGCCGAAAGAACGAGAAAGCGAAGTCCTCCGTACATGAAGGATTCTCCGTCTCCCGGGATCCTGCCGAGCAGATCACATACGAATCCGTTCACGGTCTCCGCGTCCTTCGACATCAGCCTGATCCCGAATACTTCATTGATATCCTCGAGATGTATCGAGCCGACAACGACGATGTGATCCTTGTCGATGAGGTTGTATTCCTCTACGCGGGGCTCTCTCCTGTCGCGGATATCCCCGATGATCTCCTCCAGGATATCCTCGAGCGTGACGATGCCCTCGTACGAACCGTGCTCATCGACCACTATCACGACATGATTCCTCGAAGCGGTCAGTTCACCGAGAAGATCCCTGATCGGTTTTGTCTCCGGCACGAATGTGACGGGACGGACAAGTTCGCGAAGCGTGATCCTCTCGTTCCTCGAATATCTCAGGAGATCTTTAGTGTGCAGGATCCCAATGATCTTCTCGGGGTTTCCATCGTAAAGCGGGATCCTTGTGAATCCCCTTCCCCTGACCTGGTTCACCGCGTCCTGGAACGCCGTGTCAACATCGAGAGAGAAGACCTCGACACGGGGAGTGAGGATCTCGTGGACGTCGGTCTCGGCGAAGAGAAAGAGGTTTGTCAGGATATCCCTCTCGAATTCATCGAAAAGCCCGTCCTTGTACCCCATCTCGACGGCGGTAGCGAGCTCCGAAGATGCGTACTTCTCCCTCGTCTCGCCGAAGAGCTTTCGGCAGATCTCCACCGAGGAGTCGGCGATCCTGCCAAGAACGGCTGTGACGGGGTAAAAGAGGTACATGAGGAACCTGACAGGTGAAGCGATAGTTGTCGAGAGGCTGCCCGCTTTCTTGATCGCGACACTCTTCGGAAGGATCTCGCCGAACATCAGGATGAGTATCGTCATCAGGATCATCGCATACCCTACGCCTCGCTCGCCGAACATCTTTATGGCGAGGACCGTCACGGCGCTTGTGTTGGCGATATTTACGAGAAGATTACCGAAAAGAAGTGTGACGAGGAGTTTCCTCGGAGCGGCAAGCAGCATCGCTACCCGCTTTTGTTTTTTCGATCCGGACGACATGCCCGCGACATTTGAACGCTGAAGGGAAAAGAGGGCGGTCTCCGAGCCTGAAAAGAAGGCGGAGAAAACAAGAAGCACTATTACCGCGATTATAAGGGGGAGATGTTCTCCCGGAGACGTGCCTGGGGGGGGTTGCATTACTGCTCATCCGGCGAATCGCCGAACCGTTCCCTCGCTTCCGCAGCTTCCTCGCTGTCAGGGTATTCTCTTATCAGTCTTCCGGCGACGCCCTGCGCCAGCTGCGTATCCCCCGTCCTGTCGTACGTGATCGCCATCCGGAGCAGAACGGCCGGGGTCTTCTTGCCGCGCGGATAATCCTGAAGTATCGTCGAGAATTCCCGTAAAGCGTCATGGTCCTTGTCGAGTTCGAGGTAGCACTCGCCACGGACATACCTGACATCTTCGGTCATCGGATCGCCGGGATACTCTAGGAGGAATTCATCGGATTCCTCGAGCGCTATCTCGTATTCCATCCGGCTGTAATCGAGGTAGATCTGGCGGTACATCTCTTCGGGGCCCGGGACGGATCCCGAGTCAGCCCCGTCGCCGATCCCAGGGAGAGAGTCCGGCGACGAAACCGTTGTGTCCGGAATTACCGGAATATTCTGTGTCGAAGGATGACGAACGGACCTTTGTACCGGGGCCTGCTGCCCCTCATCGATCATCACGAAGAGAGCGTTGATCTGATCCTTTATCTCCTCGAGATCCATGTTGGTCCGTGCCCCGCTCCTGCGGAGCTGTTCCTGCTGGCCCTCGAGCAGTGTCTCGAGATGATATACCCTGCGCTGGAGGATGGCATTCTCCTCCAGAAGGGAATCAGCCTTGGCGTCGATCATCAGGGTAGCTTCCTGGGCGTCCCAGAAATTTCTGCCCCAGCATCCCCCCATAACGAGGGTAGACGCGGTCAAGACCACGAGGATCAGTATTCGGATAACCAGTCTGTTCATCAGGTCCTGTCTATTACTTCATAAGCATGTGAGCCCGGCGGTTCTGTGCCCAGGCATCTTCGTCGTGCCCGTATTCGAAGGGCCTCTCTTCGCCGTAGCTGATCATCGAAATCCTGTCGGCTCCGATGCCGAAGGCAAGGTAGAAGTCCATGACGGCCTTCGCCCTCTTCTCGCCCAGCGCGAGGTTGTACTCTGATGTGCCCCGCTCGTCGCAATGGCCCTCGATCACGAGAACCGCGTCAGCGCGACCCAGCAGGAGATCGGCGTTGCCATCAAGAACGGTCTTGAACTCGCCCTTGATGCTGTATTTGTCAAAATCAAAGAAGATGTCTCCGAGTACGAGGGGCTCGAGCTCCTCTTCCTCGATGACCTCAGGTGTTTCCTCATCTACCGGAGGAGGCGGCGGAGGCGGCACTTCTTCGGCAGGAGTTATATCCTCTTCGACCGGAGCGGCCTCTTTCTTCGAGCATGCCGGCAGCACCATAAGCGCGGCGAGCACCAGTACGAGAAACAGAAGACCATAACGCTTCATATCGACAAACCTCCATGTCTGCATGAGCAGTGTCAATCAATCCCACTTCAACTCTCTGTCATCGCGGCAATAATACCTTCAGCCCCGGAAATTGAAAATGATTATTTTAACTATTTTTTCAGCTTTCCGGCCCTTATCTCGACCTCAGGGGGCTCCAGGAAGGAGACTCACCCTTCACCAGTCTTCTCATCGTCCCAGAATCGATGTCTATTATCACGATCCAGGGCTCGCTGTTATACCTCACAACAGCTGCCAGATGCCTCCCGTCAGGGGCCCAGCAGGCGTCCTCATAACTGAGATAGTCGTCAAAGACCGTTTCGAGCCACAATCCGTCGGGAGAGATCAGTTTCATCCTGTACAGCCCTCCATCTCGCGATGAGTAGGCTATCAGGTCCCCCCTCGGCGACCAGTCCGGGGAGGTGTTGTAGTTCCCCTCGGTGGTCAGACGTCTCACGTTTCCGCCGTACCTGTCCATGACGTAGAGCTGCGGTACCCTTGTACGGTCCGATACGAAGACGATCTCCCTCCCGTGCGGGGCCCATACGGGGGATACGTCTATCGCGCGGTTCTTCGTCAGGCGCCTTCCGAGCTTGCCGTCCAGCCCCATCAGATAGATCTCGCTGTTCCCCTTCAGGCTGAGCGTCATCACAATCTCGTCTGTAGAGGGGTTGTAGCCGCCTGCGATATTGAGTCCCTTCCTGTGGGATATCAGTTTTCTCGAACCCTTGAGGAGGTCGATCATGTAGAGATCGGGGTTGTCCCTGCGGTAGGAGGTAAAGACGAACCTGTGATCGTCGATCCAGAGCGGCGATACGACGAGTTCATCGGAAGTGATCTTCTTTTCGCCGTGACCGTCATAGTCGATGACATGGAGGTTCTTGACCTGCCCTTTTCGCCTCGTGTAAAGCAGGCGCGTCCTGGCGACACCAGTCTCCCCTATGAGAAAGAAGAGGATCTCGTCGCAGAGCTCGTGAGCGACCGTCCTCAGGGCGGAGTGCTTGAACCTGTACCTTTTACCGAAGATCATCTCTCTGCTGACAAAGTCGATCAGGTTCGCATCGAGAGTATATTTCTCGCCATCCCACGAGAGTTTTCCCTCGACTATCGCCGAGGCCGTGCTGCCGTCGGCAAGAGTGTCCGAACCGGGAGCGAACTGGAGCGGAATGAATATCGAAGTGTACTCAAGATCCTGCGTAAGGACCGACTGGAGATATTCAGAGGCTGCGCGAAGATCATCCCTCTCTATATCGAGTTCTTTCACGACGATGGGGATCTGACCTCCCCCCGCCTTGTTCGAACTGAGGTGCACATCCATCTGTGCCCCGGCCCTGAGCGGAGTCATGGCAACGATGAGCAGCGCCGCGAGGATCCCGTATCGCTTCATCAGTAAGTAGTTCCTTTCTCGATCGCCGGCTATTTGCCGCCTCACTGCGTTCGCCGGCTATTTCTTCTGCGTAAATGTAAAATGTATCCCGAGCCACGATTCTCCGAACGCCCTGGGAAGAGGCGGGAACGGATCGGCGCTCCTGATCGCCCTCAGCGCGGAACGGTCGAAATGGGCGTTCCCCGAAGAGGTCTCGACCCTCAGGTCACTGACCCGGCCGTTGCGGGAGAGCCTGAAATATACGATGCACGCGACCCCGCCGTCCCTGCCACCCTGCGCCGAAAGCCAGTTCTCCGACACCTTCCGCTCGATGGCGGAAAGATAGTAGGAGAAGGGGAACTTCTTTGCGTCGACGGCGACATCGGTCTGGCTGCCATCCTGCATCGAGACTTCCATCGGCTTGTCTTCCGGCTTTGCCTCGGGCGGTTTTTCTTCCGGCTTCGGTTCCGGCTTCTTTGTCTTCGGCTTCGGTTTCGGTTTGGTGACCTCGGGCTTCTTTACCTCGACCTTGGCCTTCGGTTCCTCCTTCGGCGCCTCCACCTTGGGGGCGACGAACGGCCTTAATATTTTTACGTTGTAGATATTCTTCGGCACCTTCATCTGCGGTACCACATTGAAGAGAGTCAGCAGTGCCCAAAGTATGACGACGTGAACGAGGATCGATACAAAGAAGGAAAACCTCATCCCGCCCGCACCTGACGCGAGTCTGATCATCTGTCTTCCTGCTCGGCTATCAGTCCGAGGTCCTCGATGCCCATCATCTTTATCCGGGCGATCACCCTCATGACATGGCCGTACCTGGTTTCCTTGTCAGCGCGCAGGAAGACCCTCGGGGGGTTCTCGTCGAGAGCCTTGCGCAACTCGGCGGAGAACTCCCTCCACTCGATCTTCCGCTTGTCGATGAAGACGTCTCCATCCTCGTTGATCGAGACCGTGATCCCCTCCTGCTCCTCTATGACCTTTGCTTCCGCCTTGGGCAGCTGAAGCTTGACGCCCGCCTGCAGAAAGGGCGCGGTCAGCATGAACGCGATGAGGAGCACCATGATGACATCAACCAAATTGGTGATGTTTATCTCGGCCAGTGAGGAGTATCTCTCTTTGTTTCTCTTTTTCATGAGTATCTCTTCTCGAGAAGCCTCGTCCTGAACCTCACCGCGAACAGTCCGACCTTCTCCTCGCGACGCCTGATGACGCGCACGATATAGTTATAACCTATCACCGCCGGAATGGCCGCGCCGAGGCCGAAGATAGTCGTGATCAGAGCGTCGGCGATGCCCGGGGCCACTACATAGAGGTTCGCCGAACCGCGTACCCCCATGCTGAGGAACGCGCTCATGATCCCCCACACCGTTCCGAGCAGGCCGAGGAAAGGCGATACGGTCGCCGTGGTGGAAAGAAATATCAGGTATGATTCCCACTCTGCCACGATAGCGTCCATAGCCGAGTCGAGAAAGCCGTCGAGATGCTCCATGTCGCGGAGTTCTCCCCTGTCCATCTCTCCCTTGACCATGATGACCATCGAAGCCTCCGGACTGTCCGGATATCCGGCCGCTTTGTCCGCCAGAGAGGACAGTGAAAGCTCCTCATCGAACAGCTTTTTGAAGGCCGCGCTCTGTTTTGCAGAACGTTTGAAATACCTGATTTTTTCCACCATTATTGTCCATGACACCACGGACAGGACAAGAAGAAGCACCAGGATAGCCTTGGCCAGCATACCCGATCCGGCTATAAGTTCTGTAAAGCTCTCCGCTACCTGCAGAAAGGCCGGTAACCCCGCAAACCCCATATTCAGCCTCCTTTTCCAGCTTCAACGGGCAACTTATCATTATACCCCCGGGCGGTCAAGTTTGTTTCAAATACCCGGAACGTCTCCCCATCCCAATCTGTATAAGATAGTAGAAGAACGTCTCCGGCGCTAATCCCAGTTGTTCCTCATCGTTCCTCGAAACCGCCCGATTCATTGTCGGGGCAAGGTTTGGAACGGTCTTTGCCTTGTAAAGAAATGGTAAAACTACTATAATGTTATAGTAGTGAGAGGCGCTCAGGCGGGGTGCCAGCCCCACCAAGGTTCAGCGTCAGTCGAGTCCCCCCTGGAAGGGAGTCCTGGTCATGAAACATTCGCTACTGACCTTCCTTCTGGCTGCAATAGTCTTATCGTCCGCGGCCGCTTCAGCGGCGCCGGTGGAGATCAATAACTCACCAGCCCTGAAACCGGTACCCGCGACCGATCTTGATGTCTCGCTCCGCCTCATCGGTGGAACAGGCGCGGTACTGATGCCGGGCCGTGACATCAATCTGACCTTTCAGACCAGTTCGGACGCGTATGTAATAATCTACAACATCGACAGTGAAGGGTACGTACATCTGCTGTATCCGGCCGACGGAAGACCGGAGATGATAAACGGCAAGAAGGTGCACTTTCTTCCCGAGCAGGGTGCGGGAGTAAGCTGGGAGGTAGGAGGCGATACAGGCATCGAGTATATCCACGCCATCGCTGTCGACGATCCATCGCGGATCGACCACGACGAGCTCTACTACCTCGCGCAGAACAGCACGATGCCCGAGGAGCGCAGGCTCAGGATAGACATGGATCCCTTCCTCGCCTTCAACATGATCGACGAGGAACTGATCGGTGACGCGGAGCAGATAACGCCCGCGACCGACTACACATATTTCTATATCAACCGCAAGGTCGACTACCCCGGTTATCTCTGTTACAAGTGTCACTCCCCGTCGAAGATACCCGACCCGTACGCGATGGAGTGCCCCGAGGTCGACATAGAGATGATGGCGGTCAACGAGGATGCCGGCTATCCCTATCCGCAGCTGTTCGCCGTGATCCAAGCCGGCGAAACGGCGCCTGAGGACGAATACGAATCGTTCACATATTATGACGACAACCTCTCGCTGGAAACCTCTCCGTACGATTATGAGACGCAGAAGGTTTACCTCTCCGTCTATTACAACTACGGATACTCTCCCTATTCCTACTACTGGCCGGGATACTGGTCCTGGTACGGCGGATGTAACTCCAGCTGGTACTGGAACGTCTCCTATGGATGGGGATGGGGCAGCGGATGCTACTACCACCACTACCCCTTCAACTCGTGGTACCCCCACTCCTACTACACATACTGGAACGGTTACAATCACGGTTACTATGACGGGTATTACTCCGGCGGCGGATACTACAATGGGAACTACGCTTCCACGAACAAGGGATCCCTCTATGGAGGGCGCGAATTCACGAAACGCGGGGCCCTCGACTACAACTCGACCATGGTGAAGAAGGACCGCACAACGGGTGGAAGCCGTGATTTAGCGAGACGCGGATCGCTCGACTATACCTCGACGAAAGTCAGGTCAAG
>CAYWGA010000025.1:0-33406 GCA_964457905.1 uncultured bacterium
GCAGGAAAATAGGGTATGTTGCCAGGCACAGGATTAAGTTAAAAACGAATGATTTCTCATTGCTTGGCAATATAAATGATGTCGTTCTTGAATCAGGCGAATGTGAGATAAACAGGATCACTTATAATTCATCTAAAATTGATAGCGTTAGAGAGGAGGCCTTGGCTCAAGCTATCGAAAAAGCCAAAGGAGAAGCTCAAGCAATGGCTGTTGCTGTAGGAGGTATGCTTGGTGAACTGGTTGAATTAGCGACTCCTGATGCCCAGAGGATGTTTGGTATTAATCATATTCTTATGAGGGGTGGCGGTACAAGAGTGTCGAATTCAATTGTACCAGACGAGATAACAGTGAATTTGACTGTAGTAGGCAGATGGAAGTTTAAGCCTAATGAATAATTTATAGCGTAACGTCTAACTAATGCTTGAAGCTGACGTTAGACTGTCGGAACGCAGTAGCAGCCAAACGCTACAACACTCTTTCTCCACAAATCATCCCTCCCCATAATAAACTTTATTAGAACTGCCTACAGATAGAATTGGAACAGCAAGCAATTCACATTCACCCTCGCAGTAATATCTGATATGCTAGTTCAAGATACATTAAGTTAGACAGACGTTGACGGGTAAATAGTCAGTAAGGAGATTTACCATGAGATCCTTCTTAAGTTGCGTCCTTGCTTATGCTGCTTCCAAAGCCGCATTCGCTCTGGCCGGCTTCCAATACAGTCCAATCGGTGATCCTTTTCACGCCGGTAAACTAGCGATCGATATTGGTGTATTCGTTGCGTTTTTTAGTGGCTTCAATTGGTTGCTAGGACGCCTGAGCCCGTTTAGA
Organism: uncultured bacterium; assembly: GCA_964457905.1. Lineage (GTDB taxonomy): Bacteria > Krumholzibacteriota > Krumholzibacteriia > Krumholzibacteriales > Krumholzibacteriaceae > JAUWCL01. The sequence goes on from CAYWGA010000025.1 coordinate 835, forward strand.
CCCAAGGACGGTGCCTAACAGGGCGTTTCTATTGACGGCGAGGTTGCTCCATCAGACACGATCAAACGACCTGAATTCGTGATCTAAGGAGCGTGTGTTCGGAGAGGGTTTCGCTGGTTCCCCATAGTAAACTTTATTAGAACTGCCTGTGCATAGAATTGGAATTACATGCGATTCTCATTATGATAGAATACATTTACTAGCAATCTATCTCAAGAAGATGATCGAGGATGAATTCGTAAGTTAAGTAATTACAAGAGCCCGACGGTCATAAATTAGTTATGGAATATTGGATACACTGCCATCCTCGCAGCAATATCTGATATGCTAGTTCAAGATACATTACGTTAGGCAACCAATAGAAATGCTAGATACTATTATAAAAGTTTGTGCTGCAATTTCTGCTTTAGCTGCGGTTATTGTTCTTGTGAATAAGTTATATCACATGTGGTTACCTGGCAGGGCCGAACTGTCGTGCAAACTAGTATTTGACGGATCAGAACCAGATTCTATTTCCGTGAAGGTTATCAACAAGAGCAGAACAGCATTTTATGTACGTTCATGTACTGTCAGAAGTACATACTCAATATATCAGCTCATGTGGCGACATGTTAAAAAGCCATTCTTATCGCCACGCTTGTATCCGAATCTAAGGTATAGTGGCGCAGCATATCAATTCATACATGGGGATCCTGTTAGGCTTGAGCCAGCGGAAATGAAGGAATTCAGAATAGAAATTTTCGAGCATCCGTTGAATGCGGTATTTGGTCCTTTGCTTATTGCCAATGTTTTACTCACTACAGGACAAAACATACGTAGTAGACGTCTTAAAGCTCCATTAGCATGGAGATTCATTGGGCAAAGGAATAGGTAGGTCATATTTGAGACTCTCATTACAATCGGGGTTAATAAGAAACGGTTGCCTAACTACTGCTTGCAGCTGACGTTAGACACATAGATCATGAATAGAAACTACTACAAAATTGATGGCCAGATTCAACCAATTGAACGCTTTATAAATCAGGGTGTTCCTGAGATTGATGAAGGCCTTGATACACCAGGAGAAGTATGTGATCTACTCGCACATATGCTGTACTACGCTATGATTGCGGGAAAACAGTGCAAGAAACTGTTCCCATGGAATTATGGCAAAGCATTAGAAATACTCAATTATAATTATTTCGAGAAATTTTATTATGAAAAGGCATGTTATGAATGGCATATCCCGCTTATTAGAAAAATGGAGGCAACATTTCGCGAACCAGTTACCGATACTGTAAAAAGAGTTGCTGACACTCATAGGTGTTACAAAGGTGTCTATAAAATTAAAGACGATCACTATGAGAAATTTGAATGGCAGATTAAGAAAGTGCATCGTATTGACATTAGGCACGATGAGATAGAGTCATATAGCATATCAATGCATGATGGGAATCTTGAAATTGTTGATGCAGTACCTGATGGTGCTCTCACTTCTGATCTAATACGACATTATACAAAAGCATACGATAGAGGGTTCATTGGATTATTTAGTCATTTGTGGCATGTTAATTTTACTGTTTATGCTCCCCCTTCTAGAGAAGATCATAACTTTATCATCGGTGGAAATGGTGTGCTATGGGCATTCAGTGAATCAAACGACATATCCTATTCGAGAAGATTTTCAATGGAAGCGATGATTGGATTGAAATCCCAAGGGTATTATGACAGCCTTGTTAATTTTAAAGGCTGGATTACTGAACGCATGAAACTAATACCACTACGGTTATTATTTAAAATGATTCAATTACTTAGGAAATAGTGTCTAACTATGGCTTGCAGCTGAACGTTAGCACGTATGAAAGGGAGATAACGTTGGATTACAATTATTTCCAAAACGACATCGCCGTTATGCTTGTTTCGGGATTCTGTGGAATAGTTTTCACAATTATTACTCAACGAATACTAAGCAAAAGAAGCTTATTCACATACTCTGTTTGGCATATGCGAGTGGGACAATCGACGGATGATGCAATTTTTGGATCGGTTAAAGTTACCTGGAATGATTCACCAGTAGAGAATCTATACCTGTCCTCAATAGAAATGCAAAATTCCAGCTTGAAGGATTTTGAAAATGTGACAGTTCGTATTTACACGGGTGATACACGATTGCTAACAGAGAGAACAGAGCTTGTTGGAACAACTCAAATATTGACGTGGTCGGATGAATTTATAAGCGACATTACAGTTGAATCGGGAGAACAGCCATCTGAGTTGCAAAATGAACTACATCGAACACGTAGAGAATATACTATTCCAAGTTTTAATCGTGGCCAGATCGCCCGGATGACATTCCTAAACGCTGCCCAACCAAATCAGCAACCATCCCTCTGGGCTGATGTGGTGCACAAAGGAGTCAAACTCAAGTTTCGGATTGCCCATAATAAATTCATGGGCATCTCACAACCCTATGCTGCTCTGGTCGGAATGATAATCGGACTCATCATTGTTGCACTATTAATATCAAAGATGGACGTAGTATGGATTGCCGCAACCGTGAGTTTTTTATTTGGTGTATTCATTATCGTCCCTGGTGCTTTAGTGGTTAAATTGTGGTATTGGATTCGTGAACGAATTGGTGGTTAACTCGTGCTAACTATTGCTTGCAGCTATCGGTATTAGCCGTCACGGCGGCTGCGGAGCACACGTTAGACGGAGGGAATGCAGCAGCAGCCAGACGTTTACATCACCTTTTCTCCACCAATCATCCCTCCCCAGGTAGGACTAGAACTACTTGGATTAACCGGGGCATCGGTTTGCTGGCAGATCAATGATCCAGTCCATCCGGCATATTCACCAGACGGACTGGATCTTCGGTACGGAGGGGTCTATTCCACGTCACCTCAGATAGTTGCTTACGACAGAGGCCCTCTCGGAAGCGTGTTGGTTCAGCTCGGAAATCGCCATCTGAAAATCACTACTCATGCGCAGGAACGTATATCCGGCAACCTCGGTCGTTGCGTACGGTTCAATCAGCGACGCATAGGCGGCATACGTGGCCTGGATCGTGCTCGTGTTAAAGGCGCCGTCGATGACCTCTGCCACATAGGCGTCGTATCGGGCCCTATAGACTTCGTCCGCGTAAAGGTACTCGATCAGGGGCCACTGACCGCTCTCCAGATCGGAAAAATTCAGAGCCAGGGATCCCCCCTGCTTTCCCTCTTCCAGGGCTTCGTTGTTGTCCCAGTTGATCCAGGTCAGCTTGCCTGTGTCAGGATTGTTGTAGAGGTAGTAGTTATGGGTCATTCGCCCGTAAGTATCCCAGTTCTGGATGACCGTATTGACGGCCAGATATTCAAGAAATGCCTCGGTATCAAAAACAGCTTCCAGGTTCGTACGCCAGCTCGCGGCGTCAGTGATACGGGTGTAATCGTGTAAAACGGCGAAGAGGCTAAGGATGTCCGACCAGTCAGAATCATCCTCATTGGTCTTCTTCACGAAAACGTCTTCACTGAATGTCCCCTCGGCGAAGGAGGCACCATTGCCGTCGGGTTTATAGAGGTTGCCGTCGTCATCCGCGAACTGGGTGTCCAGGACGGTATCGTCGACTTCTTCGACCATTGTGTAGACACCGAAATATACGGGGCCCTCACCGAAATCCACGTAGAGTGTGTAGAAGGCGGTGTGGGAACCGGCCAGTCCGGCGTTACGGAAGACGTCACCGGCGACTTTTTCCCGCAGCATGGATCGGTCCTCGAAGTTGTTCTTGAGACTCAGCTTCTTGAAACCGTAGAAACGCTGATTATTGATCTGCGGGTAGGTATCTTCGAACTCGTCGAAATCAAGTTTGAAGGCCAGCTTCAGGATCCCGTGCTGCCATGCCGTCATCAGGCTGGAGTTTCCCTTGAAACGCACACCCACTCGATACCATTCGATACCGTCATAGAACACCTCGGCCGGAACGAATACCGGATCTTCATCGACCTCGATCAGTGGGCCACCACCTGTACCGAAGGGACCGTACAGGGCCGTCATGTCGTCCAGCATGGTCTGCCAGCGCTCAGCAGTGATGACGAAGTCGATTCTCTTGACGGTATTGTCCTCGAATACTTCGTCGAAATTCGGGTCCGCATCCTTGCTGTGGGTTGCACTGGTCCAATCAGCGGGCACAAAATCGGCATCATCCACGGTATCATCAGTTGTTGTTGGTTCGGTGATGTTGTCTTTACTGCAGGCAGCCATGAAGGTGATGGTCAGGAAAAGAACGATCGATATCACTGATAGCAACATGGACCTGACTTTAGGATTCTTCATGACATGGACTCCTATTCTATTCCGCGTCTCTGACTACCCGAACAAAATTGTAGATTCTGATGGCGTCACCCTGGGGGCCGTTCCCGAAAGGATAATCCGCGGGATCCCCCGCCTTGGGATCACTGCGCTGCGCGCCTGCGCCGTGCACATCGACCCATGAACCCTCCATGTAACCCATTGCCCTTCCAAAGCTGACATAGGCGGCCGCGTTTCCGCCCATGAAGTGCGCGTGTGTCGTGCTGCTCCAGTAGTAGGGATAGTCGGCCTGTCCCGCTTCGTTGGTGATGCTGGTGGCGTTGAACAGCGGGTCTATGGCAGCAGAGCTGGTGGTCTCCGGTGACCGACCATAGTCGAGGATGCTCTGCAGTTCCTTTACGTTGGGCAGTCTCCAGTCGCTGTGCCCAAGGTGCTCGGCTGTATTCAGCATCTCGACCCGGGCCAGGGCTTCTTCCCAGTTCAGACCGTCGGGGGCATCGACACCGCTGTCGTCCTGTTCCCACATCAGGCCTGTGGCGCTGTCCGTGATGGTGCCGTCGTTGTTGTCGACGAAATCATTGATGCCATAGCTCGTGTTGTCCCGGACACACATTACGAAGAATGTTTTCTCGCGGCCGCCCGGCATCATCATTCCGTACCCTTTTATCCGCCCATCGGCAAAATTGACGCCGAACAGGAGCTGCATGGGCCCGCTACTGCCCGCGTATATGTTGCTCGAGGCGTACTGGGAATCGATGATACGTTCGCCGGCGCTCTCGTCTCCATATGCGAAGTCGAAATGATCGGTATCGATGAACGGCACAAGGCTGGAGGGGTCACCTGTGTAGCCGCTCGGATCGATACCGGTAAAGAGGATCAGGGAGTACTGTTCCTTTATCGTCGGCAGGCGCCAGTCGGAGTAGCTGCCGAATTCCGCCACGTTCAGTACAGCAGGGTATGCCTGGCACCCGGACCAGGTCATTTTGTCTGTCGGGCCTATTACCCCGTCCCCGTTCGTATCAGGGGACTTCTGCCAGGTCAGTCCCGTGACCGCGTCATAGACAGTCAGGCCGTCATCGCTGACGACATAACTTGGTTGTGCGCCGTTGTACTGACTGTCCTGTCCGTAGAACGCCTCTCCGGCGGCCGGGCTGGCGATTGCATTTGCGTTGTCGTAACTGGTCTCCTGACTGGTATCGACGATCGGATAACTCCCAGCGACTATAATCGGATCGTCGCCTTCGGGTATTGTGATCTCGGGAGCCGTGGTCTCATTCGAGCATCCAACCGGGCCTCCCGCAACGAGTATCAGAAGCATGGCCAGTACACTTAATGCTTTCATGTCAATCTACCTCTCTGACCAGTCTTACATGGTTGTAGTACCGTTCGCCACCTTCGCCGAGCGGTCCGCCTTCTACCTTCGTGTCGAAGCGGACGGCGCCCGCGCCGTGGGTGTCTTCGCCGGTCGGATCTACAGCATAGCCGAAGGCTACATACCAGGCGTAGTAGTACTCGGGCTGGTTTGCGCCGAAGTAGGCGGATGTTCCGGTCCAGTAGTAACCGTAATCGTCTGCGCCGGCCTCGTTGACGATCGGTGTGCAGGTGAACATGGGATCGATTGCCGGAAAGACTCCGGAATAGTCAACGATAGCCTGCAGTTCCTTTACATTCGGCAGTCTCCAGTCGGTATAATCGGCATAGGAGATCGTGTCGGCATAGTGCAGGGCAGTCTCCCAGTCGACAGCCATTCCGGAGTCATCCTGCATCCACATCAATCCGGTGGCGCTGTCCGTGATGGTGCCGTCGCTGTTGTCAGCAAAGTCGTTTGTGCCGTAGGCGTTACCCCGGACCGCACGTACGTAGTTTCCCATCGGGCCTGGAGGTGTATCGGCGGGATAGGCCTTGATGTGTCCCGTTCCGTGATTCACTCCAAAGGCGGACTCTGCCCCGCCGTGTGTCGTTCCGACAAAATAGTAGTTGTCGCACCAGTACTGCTCGTCCTTGGATACGGTAGCGCCCGCTATATCAAAGTAGCCCGTGTCGAGGTATGGCCACCCCTGGGAAAAATTGCTGATCGAGAAGAGCTCTTTCAGCGTCGGGGCGCGCCAGTCATCGTAATCGGCCAGTTCCAGATAAGTGCAGTAATCCATCGCGCCCTGCCAGTTGGTGGAGAGGGTGGATGGTGCCTGCTGCCACATCAGACCTGTATTCAGGTCGGTGACGGTCCCGTCTTCGTTGTCCCTGAACGCGAATGGTACGCCCTCAAACTGGGCATCCTGTCCATAGAAAGCTTCGCCTTCCGCGGGAGGACTGATTACAGCACCGTCAGCGTTGTAGCAATTGACCTGACCCGTTTCTATGATCACATAGCCCTCAGCGGGTTCGACAGGATCGTTGCCTTCGGGTACTGTGATCTCGGGAGCCGTGGTCTCATTCGAGCATCCAACCGTGCCTAAAGCAACCAGTATCAGCAGTATGGCCAGATTGAATAAGGTCTTCATGATCTTATCCTTCCTTGATTTGGGGCAGCCCATCGTTTCTGGACCTCCTTCGCATAGCCAAACGCCCGGTTCTTCGAATCCTTTCTGAAAAAGAGCAAAATGGGTCCATCAATTTCAGAAAAACAGGTGAAAGGCTTCACCTGGTCTGACCATCAGGGAGTCTGGGAGAGAGATCGATACCGAAAGTCCCCATTCCGGAATCGTGGTGCTCGGAGTATAGCGGGGGGGGAGTTGTTCGACGGATCCGCCAAGAAAAGAGATGGAACTGTAGAATACACAGCCCGTATCAGCGACTCTGACTATCTTGACACGCTCGCCAGGTTGAAGACTGAGGATGCGTTGCTCCGGGAGGTAGGCCACGACCCTTGAAGAAACCGGCTCCAGGATAGAGACCACAGATTGCCCTGACGCAACTACCTCGCCCGGTCGGCGCAGTATTTCCGCTACTACTCCGTCGACGGGTGACCTGAGAATACGCCCGATAACCGCGAGATTCACCTGCTCAATCCGGATCTCCTGGACCTGGATCGCGTTTTCATAAGGTTTGAGGATCAGTTCCGCTTCAGGCGTTTCCGCCATGTATTCCTTCTGGAAATTGGAATATCTGGAGTCGGTCTCACGATAGGTTTCAAGCAGTGCTTCGGTCCTGGACTCCTCGACGGCGATTTTTTCTTTGAGTGCATTGTAAGCGACTCGATCGGCATCGAGCGTAGCGACTGGAGTCAGTCCGTTTTCCTCGAGCCGGCGGCTCCGGTTGAGCGTCAGCTCCAGACCCTGCAGCTCGATCCGGCTTTCCGTCAGGCTTGCCAGGGCATCGAGATAATCCACATGGGCGTTTTCGACATCTCTCGCGAAACGACGCATGTTCGTCTGTTGGTCGACCTGCTGGCCTGCTGAGTTGAACTCGTAAAGCGCTCTTTCGCGTTCAAGTTCAAACTGCAGGCGATGAAGCTCTGCCTGAGCTTCCTGCAGCTGGAGCAGAAGATCGCCATCTTCGAAAGAGGCTACTATCTGTCCGGAGACGACATCTTCGTTGAGTCTGACTTCAAGTCTCTGCAGGCGGCCGGTGATCTCCGATGCTATACTGTATCGGACCTCCTCAGCGAATCCGGTCACGGCAATACCCTCAATCCGTCTCATATAGAGAGTGGCAGTGACGATAAGGACTGCCGCCCACACGATCAGCGGGAGCATGCGTCTGTGATAGCGCCTTTTTATGTTTTTCAAGGACCACGTCATCATGGTGTCACCTCCAGGTCCTGCATCAGCAGGGAGAGGTGGCTGATCCCTTCGATCTCCTCGATTTCAGCTATAAGGTGGGGACAGGAATCAGTGTCGAACATATCGATCTGATACGAAAATTCGACAGTCGAGCCCTGATCTGTCCCCCGCATGTGCAGGAGGTTGAAAGCATTGCAATACTGACTCAGGACCTTTCGAACGGAGTCATCCTGGATCACACCTGTTGGAAGATGGAATCTTAGAAGACCGTTGTGATTCAGACGATTGCCGAATCTTGTCGAGGAAAGATAATAATAGATCGCGCAGATGAGCAACGTGCCAATAACACCGATAAGAATATTCCCCGTGCCCATAGCGATCCCTATCGCTACGGCAAGGAAAAGAAAGACCGTGTCATTGGCATCTTTGACGGGGGTCCTGAAGCGGATCAGGGCCAGGGCGCCGAACAGGCCGAACGCTCGCGCAATGTTGTTTCCTACGACCATCATCACAAGCGCCACTACGAGAGACAGAATGATCAGGGACCGGGCCATAGTGCCCGAGTAGGAGACTCCCCGATGTGTCCTGACATAGACCCAGGCAGCCATGTTGCTGATAAGGAAAGTTGTCAGCAGGCAGAGGATGATGGAATCAACCGAGCAGACTCCGACACCTTCCCTGTAACCGAGTATGTTGTCAATAAATCCGTTCATAAGTCTTTACTCTTGAGTATCGTGGCAGGGACCAGGCATTTTCAGGTGAAAGCGAAGATGGATCCAGCCCGGTCCTGATGGATTTGCCATACTTCGAATAGGATCTCTTTTCCAGGCCGAAATGACGGACGACCTGCACCATCCAGTCCGGGCAGGATTCGTCGAATTTCATCTCGAGCACTACGTTCCGGTCCTCCACAGTGTGCCAGAAGTGCGGGTGCCGATCGCCGCTTCGTCCCTCAACGGGAGAGCATGTGAGATCACGGTCCATCGTGATCCGTACGTCCCTGTTGAGAGTTCCCACATAAGCTTCTCTTCTGTATCTTATCCATGTTGTCGGCCGCGCAAGCAAGCGGGCTATCCATCCGGTGAACTCTTCGTAACACGCTCTTTCTTCTGCCGCCAGGTGGCGCGTGTCAGGTGATCCGCCGGCGAGCATCCACATGACGGCCTCACGGTCGAGCCTGGCCCTGTCCTTGAGGACAAGCCGGTCATGACGACGCTTGATCTCCATAAAGGCTGGACAAACATCAGCCATCTCATAGAAACGGATACGTAACTTTATCCTGTTAAGTAATCCGTTTTGACTCTCCCAGAAGAGTCTCAGGTCCGGAGTATCAAGGTAGAGGCTGTAGATGTTGTATGCATTGTCGTGGCTTTCTGAAGCATGTGGATCAACCGTTACAAAGGGGCTGATATAGCGGGCGATCTCTCTTGCCAGAGAATCGGGTATGAGGTATTTACATTCATACCGCCGGAACTGGACTATGTTTCTCGGTTTTTTTCTGGCAGAGCGAATCATCCTTGGGCAACCTTTCAATCAGATTGAGAGTCGGGGCTTTATACCTTGGCTCAGCGCAATAGGACCAGCCTGCCGGTGAGGCTCTGACCACTGAATGCCACGCGATAGTAATAAACACCCGATGCCACAGGATTTCCGCTCGTGCCGAGTCCATCCCACGCTACTTCATGGTAGCCGGCGTTCATCGGCTCGTTCTTGAGCCTGGACACAAGCCGGCCACTGACGTCGAATATATCGAGCAGCACATGACCGTTGGAAGGGATCTCGAAACACAGGGTCGTATGCGGATTGAACGGGTTCGGAAAGTTAGGGTAAAGCCGCAGATTCAAGTTTCTCCCGTCGGGGACATCTACGGTGGAGTCGTTGCTTGCCCCGGGGGTAGGCGTTTCGAATGAGATCCAGGTCGCATCGCCGTCGGTTTCGCGACCTTCACTTATATCAGCAGACTGTACCGAGAACTGCCGGCTGTCGATCTCTTCATTGCCAGCCGACATGCGTCCGAACAATCCGATGTACTCTCCATCGCCACTCAGCTTGAAAGTGGCATGCAGGTCCCCGTCCTCTGGGTCGTTGTCGCACCAGACCAGAAGAAATTCGCCGGCTTCAAGCAGAGTGTCTGGAAATGACCACTGTGTCGTCAGTTCCGGATCATCCGTCAAGTAGAGGCCGCCCATCTCTACAGAAGCGGGTCCCGGATTATATATCTCGACCCAGTCTTCGAACTGGTCCGCCTCATCCTGGATGCCGGTATTGTTCAGTGCTATGAACTCATTGATGAAAAGGTCGACCGTTTCGGAGATTTCCGTGTTTTCGTTTTCCGCGCCTGGAGTCGATACAGATAGCATCGCCCAGTCACCGGTCCCGTTCGGCCAGCGCCCCCACGCGATATCCGGTCCCAGTGCAGGGAAAGTGACCTGGTCGACGATCACGGCCCCATCGATCAGGTAGATGTCCTCGCCATCAGCGTCAAGCTTGAAGGGAGCATGGAGGTCTCCTTCTCCAGGTTCTTCATCCGCCCATACAACGATGTATTCTCCGGATGCGAGAATCGTATCTGGAAAAACGAAATCAGGTGTGCCTTCAAAGTGATCGGTCAGGCCCAATCCGTCCAGATCGATGGGAGAATCGCTGATATTAGCCACTTCGATCCAGTCATCATAATCACCGTATTCATCCGCGATCGCGGAATTGTTGCTGGCCATACACTCATTCAGGACAAGTCCATCTATCACTGCCCAGGTCCCAACCTGCCTGTCGAGGTAGATGTGACGCATCTCTATGAATGTAGTAAGAGCCGGGATAACGCGCCCTGGGGGCGGGCCACCACTCGCATATACATCTGAAGTCATACAATTTTCGAAATCAGCCGTGGTGAACATCATTTTCGTATCGCTATAAACCCACGTACGGATGAGGTCGCGCAATTCCTCCATGCGGGCGGACAGGGTGGGGGGATAGGCTGGACCGGCCATCAACTTTTTCATGTGGCCCTCATAGATCTCCTGGTATTGGACAAGATCAGGGCTCTGCAGGAGTATCTCGGCCAGGGGACGGCCCTCGCCGGAATCCGGATTAGTCCAGTATGGACTGAGCTGCTGCAGCTGTGATGTGGACAGCCCGTACTGGTTGAACACACCCCACGCTTCGTTCTGGTCCCACTTGGTAAAGACAAAGCGATCGTCAAGTTCGCGGTGATACATGTAATAATTGGCGCATCGGCCGTTATAACTGTCCAAGTTGACTATGAAGTTATCGACCGCCAGCATCGCAAGCGCCGAGTTGACATCTATCCTGTTGTGCAGGCTGTCGACCAGAGAGGAGGTGGATGTGTTGTTCAGAATATCGATAAAATCCACCAGGTCCGACCAGTCGTTGATCTCTTCGTTGGTCTTCAATTCGTATTCGTCGTAATATGATGATTGTGTGGCTCCAAGGTATTCCAGCGTGCCATACGGCTCGCCCTTCCAGAGATTGCCATCTTCGCTCGATCCCCACCGGCTTTCAATGAACTCCTGGTCCTGCTGTTCTACGAGCAGGTAAAGTCCCCAGTATGTGCCGTTTATGTAAAGGGCCGCGTAATTGGTCCTTCCCGTCGCCATCCCGAGGGCCTCGCAGAGCTCATATGCGCATTTCTCCCTGACGAAGCTCGGATCGAGATAACAATTGTTGAGATTCAGTTTATCCAGTCCATCAAGCTCCTGGCTGCCTATGAATTCATCGAGGTCGAGTTTGAAGGATTTTTTATCTCCATAGTATCCCCAGTAACTACTGTTTCCTTTGTAACGTACACCGATCGAGTCCAGTTGGGTTGAGCCCCAGCTGAATGTGGCCGACAGATAGGGAGGATCGTCAGAGCTCTCGAAATATACCGTAAGCAGGTCCTGCCAGTCCGCCTGATCGAAGGTCAGGTGTATCTCATGCACCGCGTCTCCGTCGAACAGGACATGGGTCGGAGGAGTGAGAGCTGCCGCAGCAAGCCCGGGAAGAAAAACGCCAGCCAGCAATCCGGCTGATAATAATATTGCACGCATTAGTTGGTCCTTTCTCTGTTAGATGATCGCACCCCGATTAATCCCACTGGCGAGGTGACTTCAATACGCGAGCACTTTTCCCCATTCGTTACGCCTAACGCATGACTCATCGAATCCTTTCGAAGAATTAACAAAATATTTAGTATGTCAGCTGTATGTCGGTCAGAATGAAGCCCTGCGCGGAAAGGAGTTCTTGAAGGGGATTAGTCCTTTAATTAGAATGGGAACCGGGAGAAGCATTTTGAAGCAACATAAGTTGTCGATAATTTCCCGAAAGGAATTTCCCGCCCGAGAGTTGGGTTTAAATGAGAGCATGATTGACAGAGACGATGACAAGTTGATGGGCGACTATATCGGAGGCGATGAAAATGCCCTGCGTATCCTTGTTGAAAGATGGGAACGCCAGGTTTTCGCGTTTCTGGTCCGCATGCTCAGATCGCCCGAGGAGGCCGAGGACCTGTGTCAGGATACGTTCGTGAGCCTGATGAAGAACGCGGGGAGATACAGACCCGAGGGAAAGTTTCGGAGCTGGCTCTTTCGCATCGCGGGCAACCATGCACGAAGCCGGCTGCGCCGGCACAAGATCCTGCGCTGGCTGCCGCTGACGGGCGATAACGAAGAAATATCGGCATCAGGGCCGGATGCTCTGGGAGAGCTGACAGTCAGGGAAGAGCAGCGTCTCGTTCAGGAGGCCGTCGCACGCTTGCCCGAACGCCAGCGCCAGGCCCTGGTGCTGAAGCAGTACCAGAATATGAGTTATCAGGAGATAGCAGACATCATGAAAACTACTGTGTCCGCAGTTCAAATGCTGCTGCACCGTGCGATGACCGCACTTCGAAAAGATCCGGCAATAAGGAAGGATGAGTTATGAGCGACACTGAACATCCGGCGGGACATGTGTTGCAGGCCTATAAAGACGGGGAACTGGACCAGGGCGAAGCCGCTGAAGTGGCGGAGCACTGCGAACATTGTGCTTCCTGTCGAACCGAGCTGGCCGAACTGGAACGTGTGGGGATGCTGCTGGCCGATATGCCTGCACCCGAACTGTCCGGCTCGGTCTGGCCCCGGGTAATGCCCCGGACCGAGCGTGAATGGCGGCTCAAACCTTCACTGGCATTCGCTGCCTGTGCGGCCGGGATAATACTGGGAGTGCTGCTGGGGCCGATCCGGTTTGGAGCGAAAGAGGCTATCAACGTTCCGGAGTTGTCGCAGTCTGTAACGATCTGGGACGGAACTGCGTCCACTTCGTTACTTTCCGTTTATCAGACAGATTCGGAGTGAGGAGGGACCTATGTCAAAGAAGATCATATATCTGGTGCTGGCGGTATCTCTCGGTCTCAATGCGGGCATTATCGCCATGACACTAATCGATCGGATGACCACGGAGGATCATGGGCCTCCGCCCGGGCCGGGTGGAAGAGTGGTCCACGACCGCCCGGGACCCCCTGATCCAGGAAAGCTTGTGGAGGAACACCTGCTAGGAATGACACGGCACCTCGATCTTGATGCGGAGCAGCAGGAGGCTATCCGCACAGTCATGGAGAGCTACGCTCCCCAGCTTGTCATCTTTCAGCGCGAAGTAGCCGAAACAGGACGTCGTTTAGCTGAAGCCTTCGCTGCTCCATCGTTCGATCCCGTACAGTTCCAACAGTTGACCGCTGAGGCAAGTGCCGCCCGTTCCAGGCTGGATTCTCTATCCGCGAAGATGCTTGCGGCGGAGGCCGCCGTGTTGACACAGGAGCAACGCGTGAAGTTCGCCGAAGTTGCGGCTTCTGTCCATATCAACCCACAGCGTCCTCTGGGAAAGGACGGACCGCCGCCCCGCCGGTAGTCGTCTGCGCCGCGTTGCCCGATCTCAGGAAGGCCAGCTGTCAAAGGTCTGTTTTTCAAGCTTCATCCTGCCGTCATTTCCCTTGCGGATATTGATCCATGCCTGCCAGTTCTTATTGTCGAGTTCAGGAAAATCCAGCCTGTAGTGGCTGCACCGGCTCTCCTTGCGCATGATCGAGGCCCTGAGCTTCATTTCCGCACTGATGATCATGTTGCCGGTCTCATGCGCGAGCCTCAACTCATGCATGTCGGCCGCCCTCAGCATTGGCATATGATGATCCCTCAACTCCTCGACATAAGCCAATGCGCCTTTGAGGATGCTCTCTTTCTTGATATAGAGAACAAAGTTGGGAACCATGATGCCCTGAAGCGTCTGGGTGACCCAGGCCGGACCGTATCCCTCATCCCTTTTCAGTGGAGCGAGTATCTCTTCTTTTACCAGGTTGATCGTGTTGTCCGGGATCTTCGGCATGTCCACGCTTTTGGAATATTCCGCCGCGGCTTCAGCTGCTATGGCGCCCTGGACGCAGGAGCCAGCCATGGACGATCCTACCTGGGTGTAGATTGCGCCAGCCATGTATGAACCAAGAGCATCTCCGGCTGCATAGAGTCCCGGGATATCGGATTCACACCTGTCATTTACCGGAACCAGCCCCTCTGATTTATGAATGGACATCCCTGCGGAAGCTCCGCCCATTGCGGTACCGGAATGTCCTGGAGGGGCGCCTTTTCCCTTTCCGTTTTTACCTGGCGGAGGTCCGTCACCGGGAGGTCCCGTTCTGTCGAATTCCGTTGGTCTGTAAGGTCCGCCGGTGATCCGTTTATCTCTCCCAGGCCCCCTTGTAACGGGATTGCCGGTCATGTAGGCGGTGTAGTTCTCATCAACGCCAAGGTCATGACGTATGCCGACACCAGTGGTGCGGGGCGCGCCTTCGAGCATTCCCGCCCACCCGTCGTAGCAGGCCGCGGGATTTTCCGATCTGGCGAAATGTCCGTCGTTCCATTCCTTTCCGGTCACTCTGGCGCCGATATTATATGCCATGATTGTACCGTCGTGGGTGAGGTCACAGATGGGGAAACCGTTAGGTTTAAATCCTCCGGCTCCGGTGCAGAGGATGACGCTCTTGGCCTTAAAGAGATATATCTTCACTTCATCCATGCTGAATCCCGCCGCTCCCGCGATCCTGCCCTTTTCACTGATGAGATGGGTGATCATGACCCTTTCTGTGACCTTGATGTTCCTCTGTTGGATCGGCTTGTTGAACGCGTCATAGTAAAGTGGTGATTCGAAGAATCCCCATTCCCTGAGTTCGTTGACCCTTGCCATGGAGTGTTCCGCCATTTGCCTCGTATAGACCGGATTGTTCGTGCCAAGGGCGGACCTGGATACCGTATCCGTGAACTCGTCCAGGCTGACTTTCGCTGTTGCCGGGTCATACGAGAATATTCCCCTCGCAAAAGGGGTCTGCCCGGACGAACCCAGGCGGCCCTTGGAGACCATCAGGACCCTGGCACCCGCATCGTGTGCCTTGACGGCAGCGAACAGCCCGGCTATACCGCTGCCGATAACAAGGACATCCGCCTCGTCTTTCCCGTACTTGATGCTGCCGGCATCGACCTCGGTCATGTTGGTCCCCCAGCCTGATGAGATTCCCATCGAGACGAGGGCAGTCAGCCCCGCCGCACCGCCCGCAAGCGCAAGAAAGTCACGTCTTGAAATTTCGCTGCTATCTTCAGAAACAGTCATCTTTACCCCCAGGAAACCACGACCGGAATCGATTTCTCCGGTGAGATTGTTATAGCCCCGACAGGACAGTACATCCTGCACAAGTGACAGATCTGGCAGTCCGCAGGATATTTTATTACTGCCTTTCCGGTCTTCCCGTCGGTACGGATTACGTCCGTGGGGCATGTCCTGACGCACGTTCCACAACCGATGCATCCGCTGATACTCTCGATGACCATCGATTCATTCTCCTTTTATTAAAGCTGTCATTTCCACAGCAGGTAGCCTTGATATTATCTCCAAACTCATGAGATGGGAAATCCTTTCGGAGTGTTCATTCGATTATCGGAACCTGACTGGCAAGAATACCTGCACAACCGGTCCGGCTGTATCCAGGAGGAAGGCTTCCAGGAAGTTTGATGTATGGTTTGATCTTATGCCGGAGTGCGTGTTGGACCTCAAGCGCTCGAGAACATAGAGCTGGTTCTGCCTTTCAACTTATTACATGACAACTAGATAACCACCCCGCCCCATATCCCCGTACAACTATGTCCGTACGAAATCCCATTGTCAGGGCTGGTGGCACATCTCTTGTATTAACCACGCTTTACAGGGCCGGATAACCTTCCGGGCCGACGGAGTTTGTTCGGGTCTGTGAAAGGCGTGTGGAATGACCAAGATAATCGAAATGCGTCGCGGTGGCGGCGGGGAAGCAGGCAAGCGCCTGTACGATAAAGCTTCGATGCTCGTGGCAGAGGAAAGATACGAGGATGCGGAAGAGTTTATTCTTCGGGGCAGGGAGCTGGAGCCGGTCAATGCCGACTTCGCGAATCTTGACGGGCTGGTCCAGCTGAGGAAGGGCGACTGCGACGGTGCGGTCGACAAGTTCTCGGAGGCGGTCCTGATGGACGAGGGAAGGGCCGATCTTCGAAATAATCTTGGTACCGCTCTTCTCGAGGCGGGGAGGATGAAGGAAGCAGCCGATGTGATAGCGGCCGGCCTGGCGATCGATGGAAACAATGTCAATCTCCTCAGGAACGCGGCAGCTGCCGCGATAGTGCTCGGTGACAGTGACCGTGCGGTCGAGTTGGCGTGCAGGGCCGTGAAGGAAGAGCCTCATGAGGCAGGGAGCCATGTCGTAATGGCCGAGACTCTTCTTCGATCAGGTGAAACGAAAGCGGCCGCTGAAGCGCTCGCGTGCCTGCCGTTCCTCGAGGGAACACCGATGAAGGTGCTGCTCAAGGCAGTTCATCTCTACATCAGGATGGATATGCTCGAAGAGGCGCAGGGTGTTGTCTACACCGCTCTTGAAAGTGATCCCGCAAACTGCAAGCTTATGCTGCTGCTCGGGAAGGTCCTCGAGATGCGCAACGATCTCGACGGCGCCCGTCATGTATATGTAACTACTCTCTCTCATGATCCGGAAAATATCGACGCGAGAAATGGTCTCGGCTGCGTCCTCGAAAGAAAGGGCGAGTTCATGGAGGCTCTCGAGCATCTCATGGAGGCGCACAGGCTGGCGCCTTCAAACGAGCAGATCCAGGTCAACCTCGGGATCGTGCTCGACAAGCTCGACATGGACGATGAGGCCGAGAGGCATCTTTCTCTCGTGATGGAAAAAGCTCCCTCTTTTGGGGTCGCGTTCAACGCTATGGGCTGTTTCCTCTCGAGACGGGGAAGGTATATCGAGGCAGCGGGTATCTTTAATACGGCCATAGAACTCGAACCGGATAATGACAGATACCGCCGCAACCTCGAGCTCGCGGAGAGTATGATCGCCGCGACAGGTATGCAGGAGAGCATGGTCTAAAAAGCATTTCCATACAGGAAGACCTGAATTATAATCCGTCTTGCGGGTGCTTTACCCTGAAAGGCGGATTTTTTTATGACTGCAAAGAAGAAGGCTCGTTCCAACGTCATAGCGCTTCTCACTGATTTCAGCTGGCACAACTGGTATCTCGGAGTCATGAAGGGTGTGATACTCGGTATCAATCCCGAAGTGAGGATCGTAGACCTCTGTCATGACGTATCGAGCCAGGATGTGCGTGAGGGATCCTTTGTACTCGGAAACAGCTTCGAATATTTCCCTTCAGGGACGGTCTTCCTCAGTGTCGTGGACCCCGGCGTCGGGGGCGACAGGCGGAACCTCATCATCGAGACTGACAAGTATTTCTTCGTGGGCCCTGACAATGGGATACTGAGCTGTATCTTCGAGAAAGGGATCGTCAGGAAGGTCTACGCGGTCAAACCGGGCAAATATACGCTTCCTCTCAAGGGCAGGACCTTCCTCGGCAGGGATGTCTTCGCTCCGATCGCGACCCACCTGACGCTCGGTGTCAAGCCGTCCGAGATGGGCGAGGTGGTCGACTCGGTCCTTACCGTTCCCGCGCTTAAGCCGCATGTCACAAAGAAGGGTGAGGTGTCGGGAAGGGCGGTCTATGTCGATACGTTCGGCAATATCATCACAAATATCAGCGAGCAGTTCCTGATCGATAAGTTCGGCAAGAAGGTCGACTGGGACAACGTGACCGTCCGTATCGGAAAGAGGCGGCTCAAGGGGATGAACAGGTACTACGAACAGGGCAAGCTCGGGAAGCTGATGTCGCTCTTTGATTCCTGGGGATACCTCGAGCTGGCTGTCAATATGGGGAACGCGTTCAAACTTCTCGAGCTCCCTGAGAAGAAATCGCTCGAAGTATTCGTATCCCATCCTTCTGCCGCCCCGAAAAGGAAATGATGACGCTGCGGTTGACAGTTCTGGGATCTGGAACGATAGTACCTTCGCAGGTCAGACATGCCACGTCGCTCCTGCTCGAGGGCAGCGGCGAGGAAATACTGTTCGACTGTGGCCCGGGGGCGCTTCAGGCCGTAGAGGATGCCGGGAGATCGTTCAGGGATATCCACAGGATACTCCTTACGCACTTTCACCCAGACCATACACTTGACCTGGGCAGGCTCTTTTCAGCGATGAAGAACGATACGGCAGTGACGGGGCGCCAGTGGCTCGTGATATACGGGCCAGAGGGGTTGGAGAAATTCATCCCGGGATGGGATGGTCTCTACGGAAGCATCGTGCCGGACGATGATACGCTCAACCTCGTCACGATGGAGCCCGGCTATGAGATAGATATCGGTGACATGCTGATCACTGCAGGTCCCGCCGAGCATGGGGGCCGGCCGGCCCTGGCCTGGAGGATCGACCTGGGGGGCAGGAGCATCGTATATACTGGAGATACGTCATACTCTGAAGAGCTCGTCAGATTTGCTGAGGGCGCCGATCTCCTCGTCTCTGAGTGCTCGTTTCCGGACGAGTCCCCTGCGGAGGGGCACATGACCCCGGCGATGGTCGGGGATATGGCCTCGGCTGCAGGGGCTGGCGAAGTGCTGCTCGTGCATATGTATCCCTTTTTCGGCGAGACCGACCCGGCCGCCGAAGTGAGAAGGAGGTTCAAGGGCAAGGTAACGACCGGCAGGGACGGCCTTGTCATAGAGCTATGAGAATCAAGAGATATGCAGCTGTTTTGGTCCTTATGATCCTGGCACTTGTCGCTGTCGCGGGGGATGTCGGCGCTTACAGGCTCGTCGAACACCGCGAATGGAAACTCCCCGTCGATGGGCGTGTACAGTTCAACCTGAGGAATACCCGGGGTTCGATAGAGGTGATCGGCTGGGACCGTGACGAGATAGAGATATATGCTACTGTCAGGATACGGGCCGCCAGCAAGAACAAGGCGGAGAAGATCTTCGGGAAGCTCGATTTCGAGTTTGGCCAGGAGCCTGGAAACATATCTGTCAAGGCGCTCGTACCTGGATATAAGAAGGACAGCATGGCCGGCGAGGGCAATACTACGGTCTGGGTCGATTATTCGATCCGGGTACCCTTTACGACCGATCTCGATATCCGGTCGCATATCAGTGATATCGCTGTTGTACAGGTAGGGGGTAATTTCAAGGTCGTGACCGGGCAGGGTGCGATCGATATGCTCTCGAGAGGGGGCAGTGGTATACTGAAGACAGAGAACGGCGACATCGGATGCGAGCTCTCCTTTCTCCCCGCTGGCGGGAAGCTCAGGCTGAAGGCCGGCAACGGGGAACTGTCGCTCGGTATTCCGGCTGATACGAGCGCGAAGCTCAAGGCGAAGACCGGTGCGGGAAGGGCGAAGGTCCTGCTTCCGATGACGTCAGTGGAGAAAAAGAAACGTAGACTCAAGAAGGGTGTTCTCGGTGGCGGCGATGGAGAGATCATCGTTGAATCGGGAAATGGAGATATCACTGTCGGAGAATTATAGTTATTGGAGGTTTCAGAGATGGAAGACCAAAAGAAACACACTACCTCGATACCACCCGGTATGGCGGCGGCCGCATCCTATTTCTTCCCCTTCATCGGCGGGCTCGTCATGCTTGCCATCGAGAAGAGGGATCGTTTCGTCAGGTTTGACGCGGCACAGTCGATCGTGTTCTGGGTGGCTGTGCTGGTACTGTTCCCGCTCAGCTATATCCCATTGATCAAGTATCTGTACGCGATCGCCTTTCTCATTTCCTGGATTTTCCTGCTGTACCAGGCCTGGATGGGCAGGGAATTCGAGATTCCCTATCTCGGCGCTATCGCAAGGAAACAGGTATTCGGGCAGGAAACTTCATCGGAGGCCGGGAAAGCGGCCCAGGAAGATGAAGTGTCGGAGGACAGCGAAGAGGGGGGAAGTCCTTCCGTTTAAGGAATGCCGTTTATATGGCTGAAATTATGAGTCCCGGTGTCGTGCCAGAATATTAGAGAACTCTCCGGTTTTATTTACATATTCGATGACCTTGAACCCTGTTCTGTCGAGCAGGGTTTCCATTGAGCGCATATTGAACTGGTTGGCATCGAGAGGATATCCAGGCAGGCGCTTCGTGATCTTAAGAAAACGCCGCAGCATCTCTTTGGCATGGACGAGCCGGCTGTTTTTCATAGGTCCTCTTAACAACAGGTATCCGTCGGGCTTCAGCCAGCAGGCGGCTTTTGACAAAGCCGCTCTCGGAGCAGGGAGATGTTCCAGCACATCCAGAAATGTTATTACGTCGAATTCCATGTCCCACTTCTCATCCTCGATATCCTCTATCCGGCTCTGGATGGGTTCGATGCCGAACCTTTCTTTTGCGCTCCGGACCATAGATTCATTTAGTTCTATCCCGGAGACACTGAATCCCCTCCGTCTCGATTCATCGAGAAAAACTCCCCCTGCACAACCGACGTCCAGAAGGCGCCCGGATCTGACGGGTAGTATATCGAGTATCTCTTCTGCTTCCTCAAGCAGTTCAGGTTCAGCAGACACGTAGTCCTTATCCCAGACATTTCCAACCCATCCGCCGAGCGCTGAAAAATACTTATCGGTGAAAATCATTCCCTGTTCGATCTGAGTCACTGATGGAAAGATGAACTGATGAGAGCAATGCCTGCAGCGCATGAGCCAGAAGATCCGGTCATGCCAGTCATGATAGAATGGGTCTTTTCTGGAGGGCCCTTCGCAAACGGGGCAGATCGCTGTTTCCAATGTAATTCCTTCCTTTCAGGTCCTGGCCGGGATTCTAGTTTACATTCACAGGTTATTCAACCGTGAGATGGTTCATTCGCGAACCAGTGAACACCGGATCCATGATATGAATGATGGCCGATCGATGGTATTGAGGAAGAAGGCGCTAGAATATAAGGAGTTACGTTCCACCCGGGTGATTATTTCATTTACCGCCAGCGGCAGACGGATTATATTATTTGCACCCTCTAGGGTGCATTTTTATATGAATATTCTCACAGCCGGAGTTGTAAGGCTCATGACGGTAACGGACGGGACGACTGACATTTCGAAGGAGACGCTCCAGGCCTGGAAGGATGGCAGCGTCAAGGCGTTTGAAGAGGTCGTAAGGATCGCCATGAGGCGGGCCTACGCGGTCGCGGTCGGCATTGTAGGAAATGCCGAGGACGCGAGCGACCTCTCTCAGGAGGCGTTCATGGCAGCGCACAGAGCAAGAGCCGCATTCGATGTCGAACGTC
This sequence comes from uncultured bacterium, assembly GCA_964457905.1. GTDB lineage: Bacteria > Krumholzibacteriota > Krumholzibacteriia > Krumholzibacteriales > Krumholzibacteriaceae > JAUWCL01. The sequence continues at coordinate 22,456 of CAYWGA010000025.1, forward strand.
CTTTCTTCCCCTGGTTCTACCGTATCCTGAGGAACAGATGTCTCAACTTCCTCAGGAAGAAGGCCGGCAGACGGGAAGTATCGATCGATGTACTGATCGAGAAGCCCGGCCGGTCCGAATCCCCCGAGAAGGGTGTGATGAGAAAGGAGCGGGCGGAGGCCCTCTGGCAGGCGATCCAGGATCTGACTCCCGAGCACAGGGAGATAATCGTCCTCAGATCGTTCCAGGAGCTTTCTTACAGGGAGATAGCCGAAACCCTCGGTATATCAGAAGGGACCGTGATGTCCCGCCTGTTCTATGCCCGCAAATCGCTGTACGGGAAACTGAAGGATATCTGCGACGACCTGTACAGGGAAGGGGATGATCAGCCGTGAGCTGCAACAGGATGGAGACCGACGGCATGAAATACCTCGACGGCGAGATGACCGCCGGCGAGAAGATAGAATTTAAAGAGCATCTCTCCTCGTGCGGTGAGTGCAGGCAGGCGATGAACGAGCTCGGTAGTGTCGAGAGACTTACCGGCATGATGAAGATCCGCGATCCGCAGGACGATTTCTGGGAAGTGTACTGGAAGAAGCTTTTCAGGAGATTCGAGCGGAAGACAGGCTGGCTGCTTCTGATAACCGGCGCTGTGCTGATCGTGCTTTACGCCTTGTGGAAGGGCGTGACCGATTTCGGCGAGATCACATTCATGAAGGTAGCCACGATAGTGGTAGCTATCGGGTTTTTGATGCTGCTTATATCGGTGATAAGGGAACGAGTGCACCAGTATAAAAGCGACCGGTACAAGGATATCGAAAGATAAGCGGAATTTATGAAAGGGGAGTGGTCGACATGATCATCACGACTACTGATCTGATAGAGGGAAAGAAGATTGTAAAAGTATTGGGTCTGGTCAGGGGAAACACGATCAGGGCAAGGCATATCGGGCGCGACATACTTGCCGGACTCCGCAACATAGCGGGTGGCGAGATCGTCGAGTACACCAAAATGGTCGCTGAGTCGCGCGAGCAGTCGCTCGACAGGATGATCGCCGAGGCCGAGGCCAAGGGCGCCAACGCGATCGTATGCCTGAGATTTACAACAAACTCGATGATGGACGGCGCGGCGGAACTTCTCGCTTACGGCACAGGCGTCGTCGTGGAGGATGAATGATCAAAGCTGGTGAGTTCGAGATAAGGGCCGTCGATACGGGCCATTTCAGGCTTGATGGCGGGGCGATGTTCGGTGTGGTGCCGAAGGCGATGTGGCAGAAGACCGATCCTGCCGATGACAGGAACAGGATATCGATGCACATGAGGGCCCTGTACGCCGAAGGTGGTGGACGGAGGATCCTTGTCGACAGCGGTTCGGGTACTAAGCTGAACGAGAAGATGGTCGACATATACGAGATCGAGTGCGATCCCCTGCGTGCGGTGCTGGAGGATCACGGGATAGATCCCGACTCGATAACAGACGCGATCGCGACGCACCTGCATTTCGATCACGGCGGCGGATACACATATTACGATGATGCGGGAGAACTGGCTCTTGCGCTGCCGAATGCTGTTCACCATGTGCAGCGCAGGCACTGGGAAGCGGCCACCGGCCCGAACGAGAAGGACCGTGCGAGCTTTTATTCCGAGAACTTCCTGCCGCTCGAGAAGGCGGGAAAGCTCAACCTGATCGACGGGGAGAGCGAGATACTTCCCGGGGTCCGTGTGGTGCCTACTGAAGGACATACGCCGGGGCACCAGGTCGTTCTTTTCGGAGAAGGCGAGGGGACCGTCATGTACTGCGGTGATCTTATCCCGCTCGCGTCCCATGTGAACCTTCCCTGGATAATGGCATATGACCACTTTCCGTTGAGCACGCTCGAGGAGAAGAGGGATCTTCTCGGCAGGGCGGCCGATGGGAACTGGATCCTCTTCTTCGAGCACGATCCATCGATAGCAGCCTGCCGTGTGACCAGGAACGACAAGGGCCGGTTCGAGATCTCCGGTACAGTCGAGACAGGATAAACCGCTTGGAAGACGACATTCTCATGCAGCGGGTGAAGGAGGGCGACTCCGAAGCCTTCCGTCAGCTCGTTGAGAGATACCAGGGCGAGATATACAACTACTTTATCAGATCCACCGGTTCGGTCGAGGACTCGGAGGACCTGACGCAGCAGTGTTTCGTCAATCTCTACAACAGCCTCGACAGGTATAAGAGGAAAGCATCGATCAGGACCTTCCTCTACCGGATAGCCACCAACCTGGCGATCAGCTTCTCGAGAAAACGAAAATCACCCCTTTCCCTCGACATACTCGTCGAGGGTGGGTACGACCCCGCTTCTTCTTCATCATCCGATCGTCCGGAGGATCTTGCCTACGCGAGGGAGCTTCAGAAGGCATATCTCGATGCTCTGGCGAAGCTGCCGACCGAATGGGCCCTTATCCTCGATCTGAGGATAGGTAAAGAACTCTCGTACAAGGAGATAGCGGAGTCAGTGGGCCGGAGCGCCTCCTCAGTGGAGTCAATCCTCTTCAGGGCGAGAGAGAAACTCAGTGAGGAGATGGCCCCATATCTGGGGGCCGAAGAATAATTATTGAGTAATATTGTCAGAATTTATGCAAGAAAAAGACTTTTGATGCGTTAATATATACAGGAAAGGAAGTTCTATGGATCGCAACGATTTCGATACTATCACCCGGATTCATTCCGGGCTGCCCCGGCTCGAACCGGCGCCTGATCTTACAGACAGGATCATGGCCTGTATAGAGACGGCTGATGCAGGACGGATCAGCTGGATGTGGCGTGTGCTCGTCCCTGCCGCTGCCGCCCTCTTTGTGCTGTTCGGAATCAGGATCGGGACACAGCTGATGGATACTTATTTCGAGGAACCTGTGGTGAAGCACGCCGAGGTGACCGGACTGGAGTATCTCGAAGCGTATCCTCCCGATTCGTTCGGCGAGGCCATGGCTCTTGCCTCAAAGGGAGGGGATGATGAGTAAGAGAACACTGAAAGCAATACTCGTCGTTTCACTCGCGTTCAACCTGGCTGTTGTCGCGACTGTGGCTGTCGGTTACGCGATCCGCGAGACGGATTCGGCCGACCAGACCGCAGACGGGGTGAAGATCCCGATCGACGACCACGGCAAGCGCCTTTCGAAGTGCATAGGTCTCTCAGGGAAACAGGCGAAGTGCTTTGAAGATGTGATGGGTGGATCGAGCGAGGAAGCGGGGACTATCAAGACGGAGCTGGAAAAGGAGAGGGACGATCTCTTTCATCTGCTCCAGGCGAAGGAGCCCGACGAGACGGCCATCATGGCGAAGGTCGAGGGAATCTCGGTCCATCAGGGCCGGCTCGAGAAGCTCCTTGTTCAGAGATTACTCGATTCGAGGGCTGTGCTGTCGCCCGAGGAGGACGAGAAACTCCTCTACCTGATCCGCTGCAGCATGAGACCCGGTTGTGTAGGTAAAGAAAACTGTCCATACCAGAATGAAAAGGAAGGATCCAAATGAAGAAATTCGCAGCACTGTTAGCAGTAGTTCTTCTCGTAGTCTCCTTCGTGTCGATCTCGGCACAGGAGAAGGCGCCTTGCTCATCGTCATGCAAGTCGACGGCTGTCGATTCCGAGACCAAGGTCAAGTTCCAGAAACTGAAACTTCAGTACGAGCTCGATATGGTCGACATCAATGCCGAGAAAGACGCCCTCCACAAGTCTCTGATGACTGAGCTCCTCAGCGAGGAGACCTCAAAGAAGAATCTCGACAAGATCGCAAAGTCGATCAACACGAACCAGGGCAAGATGGTCAAGGCGAAGATGTCCTACCTTCTCAAGGTCAAGGATGTCCTTCCCGCCGATCATTACAAGAAATTCCTGATGAAGGGCCACGGCTGCGCACCGGGCTGCAAGAAACCCTGCTGCTCGACGAAGGCAAGCGGCTGCAAGTCGTCATGCTCGTCGCATGGCGCTTCGAAGTGCTCCAAGGCCGGTACCGAAGGCCACACCTGCACGGATGCATGCAAGACGGCTTCCGCCTCTGAGCATTGCGAGACTCCCTGCAACGTCAAGGTCAGCAAGTAGGGATCTGAGAAAAACAGACGATATGAGAGGAGGCGCCATGCCTCCTCTTTTTTTTATCCCACCAGAAGGTAGCGTACGAGCAGGTAACCGCTCGCCAGCACGATTGACAGGATCATCATGGGAAATCCATAGCGGAAATAATTGCGGAAGTTGAGCGGGCTCTTCGTCTTCTCGCTGAAACCGGCTATCACCACATTCGCCGATGCGCCGACGAGCGTGCCGTTTCCTCCGAGGCATGCTCCCAGAGCGAGGCTCCACCAGAGCGGCATCGACATTTTCATCATATAGAGGTTGTATGCGGCATCGTCCAGACCCTCGGTATTCGGGAAGAGAGCCACGCTTATCCTCGCCATGAGCGGGATCATCGCCGCGACGAAAGGTATATTGTCGAGGAAGGCCGACGCTATCGCCGAGACCCAGAGGATAGATATACATAACAGTGTCAGGTTGGTCGTCATGTCCAGCACCCTGCTTGCGAGGAACTCGAGGACCCCGGTCTTTTCGAGGCCGCCGACGAGGACGAAAAGACCCATGAAGAAGAAGAGGGTCGTCCACTCGATCTCACCGAGCCTCTTTTCGATGTCTGTACCGCTCCAGATCAGGAGCGCTCCTCCGCCAGCCAGGGCGACCGTCGCGGGCTGCAGATGGAGCCACCCGTGAAGGAGGAACCCGACTATCGTTAATCCCAGTACGATCAGGCTTCGCTTGAGCAGGACAGGATCCTTTATGACCTTGGTCTCATCCATCCCGGATATCGTCTCGCGGATCGAGTCGTCTCCGGCGGTGAGCTGTTTTCTGAATATTACCTTCAGGAGAAGCAGCGTTACGACAAGCACCACTACGGCTATCGGGCCGAGGTGGATTACGAAATCGAGGAAAGAGAGGCCGGTCGCCGACCCTATAAGGATATTGGGCGGATCACCTATCAATGTCGCCGTGCCGCCGATGTTGGCGGCGAGTATCTCGGCTATGAGAAAGGGGAAGGGTGAGATGTCGAGCATCTCGGCGATCAGGATCGTGATCGGCGCGATCAGGAGCACGGTCGTGACATTGTCGAGCAGGGCAGAGGCTATTGCCGTGAAAATCGCGAACCAGAGCAGTATCTTCCACGCGTTTCCGCCCGATCGCTTCGCTATCACGATCGCGAACCAGGTGAATACGCCGGTCTCCTTCAGGACGCTGATCATCAGCATCATGCCGGTGAGGAGGCCTATCGTGTTGAAGTCTATGAATTCGAAGGCTTCAGACTGTGACAGGATATGGAAGACGACAAGGAGCACGCCTCCCATAAGGGCTATCTTCGTCCTGTGTATCTTCTCGGTGATGATGAAGAGGTAGGCAAGGATGAAGATCGCGATCGCTGCTATAGTCCCAGACGCCACTACCTGCCTTCCATGTCATAGATCGCCTGGCATACGTCCCCGAGGCTGATCATACCGACTAGCCGCAAACCGCTGACGACTGGCAGTCTCCGCAGCTGTGCCTTGTGAAGTGCTGCCGCCGCCTTCATCACACTTTCCGTCTCCTCAAGAGGCGAGACATCCTCGCGCATGAGATCTTCGGCGACGAGAAGTCTCTCCTCGACCGAGTAGGAACTTCTTTCGAGTGCGCCGAAATCGTGCAGGAAATCTATATTTCTTATCAGGTCGATATAGTCGGGGAGGAATATTAGTATGAAATCGTCAATCGTGATGATGCCTGCCAGGGAGCCGTCTTCATCGGCAACGGGGAGGACAGATTCTCCCGACTCGAAAAAGAGCCTCGCGATCTCACGCATCGGAGTGTGAGGCGCGACGGTCCGGAAGTCTTTCTTCATATAGTTGCTGATTTCCATGAGCGGTTCCCGTCACAAGTACTTTTTCTCGGCCGATTCGACGAATGAGAGGAATTCCTTCGCGTCGCCGCAGGCCAGCATTCCCGTTCTTACTTCCTCATGGTTGAGCAGGCGCGATATTCCCGCCAGAGCCTGGATATGGGGCCCACAATGGTCCTTCGCCGAGACCATGATAAAGAAGAGGTGTGACTTCTCTCCCTCGATGGAATCGAAATCTATTCCCTCACGGGAGAGGCCGAAAGCTACGTGCAGTTTGTCCACTGCTGAGGTCTTGGCGTGAGGTACGGCGATTCCCATCCCTATTCCCGTGCTGACCTTGGCTTCCCGGTTGCGGATAGCTTCAAGGATAGTCTCACGGTCCTTGAGGCGGTAGGCCGAGCAGAGGAGGTCGACGAGTTCTTCTATCGCTTCGGCTTTTCCTGTAGATTTCATCCCTATCAGGATGGCTGATTTCTTTAACTCTGAAGATAGCTTCATCACATTGTCCTGTTTGCGTCCGGGGCCCAGTCCCCGAGCGCAGTAAAAGTAGCGAGCGGTAAACGCAAAGTCAACGCATTACCAGATCGCTACGCCGGCGGTGACGTAGAAGTACATCCCGCTGTAATCGGCCACGACCGGCTTGCCTGTCCCGATAAATGTCGGACTATCCCCGAACTTGTCCTCGAACTCATCGACCTTGAGGCTGCGATATCCAAGGGTGAATCCGACCTGAACGGGATTTAAGAAATTTGAATTTATCTCCGCGAAGAGATCCCACCCGTAGCCGTTCGACTTATACTCTGTATAACTGCCGTCCTGGTCGGTGCCGTAGACGACATCGGCAAAGTCGCCCTTGAGTCCCGCGTTGATGTCGATGACCTTCGGGACCCTGTAGATATGTACCACGCCGCCGAGTGACATGATATCGGCCGGCATCTTGTAAGTCACGTAGTTCGAGGAGCCGATCGGCATATTGTAATCCATCCAGAGGTGCTCGTACCCTACGGACGCGGCGAAACGGCCGAACATCCATATCCTTCCATCGAGCATGACATTGATCTCACTGGAGGGGTCGTCGAACTCAAGGCCCTGCTGCTCTCGTACAGCCTGAATGTTATCCGTAAACTCTCCCATCGAGTAATAACCGAGACCTACTCCGCCTTTTACCTCGAACCCGAGCGATATTGCCGATACTGTCGCGGGCGCGAGTATCACAACCGCCAATGCGATCGCTGCCAATCTCTTCATGCGGGACCCCTTTCCTCAAGATATCTTTCCAGTCTGTCCATACCTTCTTTTATGTTTTCAAGCGAGTTCGCGTACGATATACGCAGATGTCCTTCCCCTCTTTCCCCGAAATCGATGCCTGGAGTAAGCGCCACACCGGCCTTCTCGAGGATATCGAATGCGAGGCGGAACGAATCGGGATCGATGTGATCGGTCCTGACGAATATATAGAACGCCCCCTTCGGTTCGACCGCGTACTTGAGACCGAGCGAGGGGAGCCTTTCGAGGAGGTAGCGCCTCCTTCTGTCATACTTTTTGATCATTTCGGGGATCTCGGGATGCTCCGTCTCGAGAGCGGTGACCGCGGCCTTCTGAACGAACGAATTGGGCGATATGAAGAAGTTCTGCTGCAGGATCTGCATCTGGCGGACCCTGTCCTCGGGCATGATGACGTAGCCGAGCCTCCAGCCCGTCATGGCGAAAAGCTTCGAGAAGCCGTTCAGCACCCACGCGTTCTTTGTGAACTCGAGCGCGCTGTGCTCCTTCTCGCCATAAACGAGGCCGTGATAGATCTCGTCGCTTATTACCGGCAGACCGAGCCCGCAGATCTCCTCGAGATCGCCGGGCGCAATGAGTGTTCCAGTCGGATTAGCCGGCGAGTTGATCATGACCGCCCTGGTGCCGGGACCGATCGCGGCCCTGACATCGTCCGGCTTCAGCTGAAAGCCGTCCTCTTCCCTGGTGGCGATATAGCGCGGGGTACCGCCGAGGTAATTGATGAAATTCGGATAGCACGGGTAGCACGGGTTGCCGAGGATCACTTCGTCTCCCGGCCCGTCGATCATGCATGAGAGCACGAGAAGCAGGGCGGGGGAGACGCCCATCGTGACGAGGACCTGGGATGCGGTCACTCCGCAGTCATACCTGCTGTTGTACCAGCGGGCCACCGCGTCGCGAAGTTCGGGGATGCCCCGGCTGTCGGTGTAGTGGGTGTCTCCACTGTCGAGGGATATCTTTGCCGCATCGATCACCGCTGAGGGTGTGTCGAAATCGGGCTCGCCAATCTCCATGTGGATGATGGACCTGCCCTCCCGTTCGAGGGCGAGGGCACGCTCGAGGACTTCCATCACGATAAACGGTTTTATTTCTCCGCACGCTCTTCCGGCCATCGGCGCCGTCCTTTCGTCATCAGACTTCACTGGAGAATATATCCTGCCGCGTGCTAATGTCAAACACATCACGGATATGGAAGGAGCCCGAAATGGCAGTATGTTCCGTTACCGTCGTACCCGTAGGGACGGGTTCGACGAGTGTCAGCCCCTATGTCGCCAGGTGTCACGAGATCCTCGCTGTAGCGCAGGGGATCAAGTACAGGCTGACACCGATGTCCACGGTGATAGAAGGCGATCTCGAGGCTATCCTCGCAGTGGTCGTCAAGCTTCACAATGTGCCGTTCGAGAAGGGCGACAAGAGAGTGCTGACCACGATGATGATCGATGACCGACGCGACAAGGAACTTACAATGGACGGCAAGATCTCTTCGGTAGAGGAGAAGCTGGGTAGGTAGCGCCGCTCAGCGCCGGGCCATCATGGCAAGCGTCCAGTTGCGGCCCGTTCTGCCTCCGTCCCGCCTGTACGAGAAGAGCGAGTCTTCGCATGACGTGCAGAGGCCGGAGTCGAAGTAGTTGGCCCGCCTGACACCGGCCCGCTCCGCCTCAGTTTTTATAAAACGCGGCAGATCGAGGTGCCATCCCTTTCCGTGACGTTTCCTGGCGTAAGTGGGGAACCCCATCGCCACATCACGACCAACCTCGTAGCACCGGGGGCATATCCCCGGCCCGCATACAGCTATCGTGTTGGCAGGATCGATACGAAACCTGTCGTAGAGAATCCCGAATGCCTTTTCGATGATCCCGCCCGCAGCGCCCGACCGCCCGACATGAAGAGCCGCCGTGACCATCTCGGAAGGTGAATGGATAACGAGGGGAAAGCAGTCGGCCGAGTTTATCGCGAGGGCGAGGTCCCTCGAACTGGTGATGAACCCGTCGGTATTATCCCTCCTGCCGCCGCTGGCTACGATCGCTATCTCTGTGCCGTGAACCTGCCCGCCGCGAGCCACACGGTTCGATCCGATCCCCAGTACATCTTTCAGCCTGCGCCTGTTTTCCAGGACGTCGGCCCGTCTGTTCCCGACATGGCTCCCCAGGTTGAGAGAATCGAAGGGGGGCTTGCTGACGCCGCCCTGTCTCGTCGTGAACCAGACCCTGAGGGCCGGGGCGAGAGCCTCGAGCGCGGGGAATGTGCCGACGCGAAGTCCGTTCTTTTCAATCCATGCGATCATAATCAATAAGTTCTGTTGACATGCTGTCGCAGGTCAAGGAAAACTTGTGCGCCGGTCGGTTCCGGCAAGAACGAATAGAAAGGAATACTGTGAGATATTTTGAAGGATTCAGATGCGGGAACTGCGAACGGGAGGTGCCTGCCGGGTCCGCCGCGGGTGAGTGCCCGTCATGCTCGGGGCCGCTCCTGGCGGTGTACGATCTCGGTATTCTGAAGAGAAATGTGACCCGTGCGGAGTTCTACGGGCCAGGGGAAGGAATCTGGCGTTTCAGGGACCTTCTCCCCACATATACAAACGAGATATCGCTCGGCGAGGGGAACACGCCCCTGCTCGAGGCGCCCGCGCTGGCATCTTCATCGGGATGCGGCCCGCTGTATATCAAGAATGAGGCGCTTAACCCGACAGGATCTTTCAAGGCTAGGGGGATGGCTGCTGCCGTTTCCAGGCTTGTCGATATCGGCGCGCGTGTCGGTGTCATACCCTCGGCAGGAAACGCCGGACTGGCACTGGCTGCCTATGGCGCCGCCGCAGGTCTCGCGGCGAGGATCTACATCCCGTCGGTCACCCCGGAAGGGTGCGAGGAGGAATGCGCCGCGTATGGAGCCGACGTGAGGACTATCGTAGGGATCCTTCCCGACGCTGCCCGGGCGATGGCGGATGACGGGTTCGAGGAGGGCGAGTTCGCGATCAGCACCTTCAGGGAACCGGCGAGGGTCGAAGGAAAGAAGACGATGGCTTTCGAGATAGAGGACGACCTCGATGGACAGACGCCTCGATGGATAATCTTTCCCACTGGAGGCGGCACAGGAGTGGTCGCCTTCTGGAAGGCATATCTCGAGCTCGAGCAGCTCGGCTGGCTCGCCGGCGAGAAGCCGCGGATAGTCGTCGTCCAGTCCGAAGGGTGTGCCCCGGTGGTAAAGGCGTTCGAGGCCGGAGCGGAAACGATGGAGACCTGGGTCGATCCAGTGACGATCGCTTCGGGAATAAGGGTCCCCGGCTCGAGGGCCGACAGGCAGGTCCTCAGGGCGCTGTACGAGACGGGAGGGACCGCCGTCGCGGTCTCAGACAAGTCTATCATCGACGCAGCGTATGATATGGCGCGCGGAGCGGGGATATTCCCTTCACCCGAGGGAGCGGCGACCCTGGCGGCCCTCGTGAAACTTACGGCTGCGGGGACGATAGGGCCGGAGGATCCGGTGGTCATCGTCAACACTGCCGACTGGACGAGATACAGGTTCATGCTCGAGAGATAAAAAAAGCCCCCGGACCGTTCGATCCGGGGGCCTTATTATGCCTGGTCATAAAGAGGGATCAGCGCTTGCGTCCCGAAGAAGTCTTGCCGCCTGTCGACCTGCTCCCCGAGGATTTGCTGCCTGAGGACCTGCTTCCGGAGGAACGAGTCGTACTGCTCTTCGTCGTGCTTCTTCCGGTCGAGCCGGAGGACTTGGTAGAGGTCTTTCTCTCCCCGGTGTTACGGTTGCGCGAGGGATTGCTTCTCGTACTGCTCTTGCTCGAGCC